>NZ_JAUCFJ010000002.1:2440627-2745706 GCF_030348505.1 Lysinibacillus sp. G4S2
CCAGCTGAACAAATTGAGGATGTTATTTTCGGAAATGCCAACCAAGCAGGAGAAGATAATAGAAATGTCGCCCGGATGGCTGCTTTACTTGCTGAGCTACCAATTGAGGTAGGGGGTACAACCATTAACCGACTTTGTGGTTCAGGAATGGATGCTATACATTTTGCAGCTCGTGCAATTAAGAGTGGTGAAGGGGATATGTTTATCGCAGGTGGTACAGAAAGTATGACACGTGCACCATTTGTCATGGGGAAACCAGAAGTTGATTATCCAAGAGGCGATCAAAAGATGTTTGATACGACGATTGGCTGGCGTTTTACGAACCCTAAATTGCAAAGCATATACGGAGCAGATACAATGCCCCAAACTGCTGAGAACGTAGCAAAGCGTTTTCATATTAGCCGTGAGGAACAAGATGCATTTGCCTTTGAAAGCCAACAACGTGCGAAAAAAGCGATTGCCACAAACCGTTTCGCAGAAGAAATCGTACCTGTTTACGTGAAAGATAAAAAAGGAAATGAAATCATCGTAGATACAGATGAACATCCACGCCCAGATACAACATTAGAAGCACTTGCCAAGCTACGACCTATTTTTGAAAACGGGACTGTGACAGCCGGTAATGCATCTGGCGTGAACGATGGTGCCTCAGCACTATTACTAATGAGTGCAGAAAAAGCAAAAGAGTTAGGTATAACACCATTAGCACGATATGTAACAGGTGCTGTTGCAGGATTGGAGCCTGCTGTTATGGGTTTAGGTCCTATCTATTCTTCAAGAAAAGCATTACAACGAGCTGGTCTAACAACAAATGACATCGGTTTATATGAAATAAATGAAGCATTTGCTTCCCAAGCATTAGAATCTATGAAGCAACTTGAACTAAATCCAGAGAAAGTTAATGTCAATGGAGGCGCTATCGCATTTGGTCATCCACTTGGTGCAAGCGGTGCCCGAATAGTGACAACATTACTTTACGAGATGAAAAAACAAAACGTACAATATGGCCTTGCTTCCATGTGTATTGGCGTTGGGCAAGGGATTGCAACGATTATTGAAAATATCGAATGATAATTAAAAAGAAAATGGTCAAGGGAATTATTGTGGCGCTTTAAATGAAGGTGATTTCCGTGCTAGACTACTCATCTTAATCGAACGTAATAGGCTTATAATAGTGACGCGATTGTATATCTGTTGTTGCTACCACTACGCTGTCGCACAGGCCCAGACGCCCCTAGAAAGGAGCTGGGCCGGAACGGTAATCACCCCTCGTTTTGCCCCAAAGTCATACTTTTTTAATACGACACCTTAATTTCATTGACATAAAAGTTTTTCAAACAATATGAAACGGCGCAATCGATGTGCCGTTTTTTTCTGAAATAGACAAATGAAAAAGGAGAGTTTGCAAATGAAAAGTATTTCATTTAGAATAGAAAATTATATTGCTTATGTAACAATAAATCGTCCAGAGGTGTTAAATTGTTTCAACTATGATACGTTGTCGCAACTGCAACAAGTAGTGGACGAATTACATATAGATGAGAATGTCTGCGTAGTAATTTTTACAGGTGCAGGCGATAAGGCATTTAGTGCAGGTGCAGATTTAAAAGAACGAAAAACATTAACGACACAAGAAGTACGTAGAAACGTGCGAGCAATTCGAGACGTGTTTAACAGTATAGCGAATTTACCACAACCAACTATAGCGGCAGTCAATGGGCATGCACTAGGGGGTGGATTTGAATGGTTACTAGCATGTGATTTTGCGATTGCAGTGAACGAGGCACTACTCGGACTAACAGAAACAAGTTGGGCAATAATTCCAGGTGCAGGTGGTACACAACGATTACCACGGTTGATCGGCGAAATGAAAGCGAAGGAAATGATTTTAACAGCTGCGAAAATTACAGCTTCTGAGGCAGCGTCATTAGGCATCGTGTTAAAAACAGTAACCCGTGAGTCGTTGTTAATAGAATGCGAATCACTCGCGATGCGGATGATGCAAAATGGGCCTGTAGCTGTTCGTCAAGCAAAATATGCCATTACACAAGGGATGAATACCGATATTCAAACGGGTCTTGCCATTGAATCCAAGGCATATGAGCTAGTCATTCCGACAGAAGATCGTCTTGAAGCATTACAGGCATTTAGTGAGAAACGCCAACCTGCATTTCAAGGAAAATGAGTAAGAAAGTAGGGGGAGAGAATGGGCGCTAATACACAGTCGATGATTTTTACGCTCTATGGCGATTATATTATGCATTACGGTTCAAAAATTTGGATTGGTAGTTTGATTCGTCTATTAAAAGAATTTGGTCACACAGAGCAAAATGTACGCGTTTCTGTATCTAGAATGGTCAAACAAGGATGGCTGCAATCAGAAAAACGAGGGAATCGTAGTTATTATTTTTTAACAAAACGCGGTGAAAAGCGGATGCAAGAAGCGGCCAATCGTATTTTCAAATTAAAACCGACGAAGTGGGATGGAAAATGGCGACTTTTAATGTACTCCATTCCAGAGGATAAGCGCCAAATTCGGGATGAATTACGAAAAGAGCTTTTATGGAGTGGTTTTGGCTCCTTTTCGAATGGCTGTTGGATATCTCCCAATAATTTAGAAGAAGAGGTTAAACTACTCATTCAAAAATATGATGTTGCTAATTATGTAGACTTTTTTACAGCTGAATATATAGGCCCTCATGATCATGAAACGCTGATTGAAAAAAGCTGGTCGTTGGCTGAGATTGAAGCACGTTATGAGAAGTTTATGGATCAATATAGTAAGCAATATATTATCCATCAAAGTGCAATCTCAAGAAAAGAAATGTCGGATGCGGAATGTTTTGTAGAGCGTACAAATCTTGTTCATGAATATCGTAAATTCTTATTTATCGATCCAGGACTGCCACAAGAATTATTACCGCCTATGTGGAGTGGAAATCATGCTGCGCTATTATTCCAAGAATATTATAAATTACTTGAAGGTCCATCATACCGTTTCTTTGAAGAAATATTTCATGCAGATAATTAAAAAGCGAAAAAAGAGCTTGTCCATATTTTATTTATGGATAAGCTTTTTGTTGTTGAAAAACTATTGTGTCAGTGAAATTAAGGTCATATTAAAGTATGGCTCTTGGGCAACAAGAGGGGGTGATTTCCTTTATGGTTGGGCGCTTTGTTGCTGACGCTTTGCTTTCGCTACAGAAAACATTTGTCGCTGACGCTTCGCTTTCGCGCAGATAAAACATTTGTAGCTGACGCTTTGCTTTCGCACAAAGCAAAGCTTCCTGGGGGCGTCCGATGAGCCGCTGTGCTTCGCTCCGGGGTCTCATCTGTGAGGCTGATCCCCAAGGAGTCACCCAGCCTCCACTACAATCAACCGCTTCACAAGGCGTGTATCTTTTGGTGCAAGTCGCTCTAATTAAAGTAATAAAAGGAATTTTTAGTAAATATATGCGACAGCAATATTCGAAAACATAGTGGCAATAACAACAGATGTATAATCGCGTCACTATTATAAGTCTATATTGTTCAATTATGGCTCTTCACCATAACGTGTGGTTGATTTCTTTGATAGAAAGAGCTTGTTTTTCGATAAAAGCCCAAATAGTTTCGATAAAATGAGATTTTGTTTCGATAAAAGCTCAAAAAGTTTCGATAAAGAGCGATTTTGTTTCGATAAATCTTCAAAGTATTCCATAAATGTCAACCGCAACTTTTGGTGATGAGCCATTTTTAGTAAATATGTACGAAAGCTTAGCGGTATTAATAACAGATGTTAAGTCACGGTTATAAATTTATAAGAAATATTGTCGCGCTTTAAATGAGGGGAATTTCAGTTCCAACGATAGCGAATTGTTTTTACAAATTTTACAAATTCCGACAGGCGTGTTGATTAGGAAAAAATAGGTTTATGCTCGCCCACAGTGAAATCGTCGCGTTTTAATTAACGAATATGGATAAATGGTTAATCGCCACGTCTGATAGTTCAAAAGTGAACGCCAGGGCTAATCCATTTATAGAATCATGATAGAAGATGTTATTTTGGCGATAACCTGCTCGTTTTGGGAAACCGTGGCCTCTACATAGCATGTTTTTCGCCCTTGTTTGACAATTGTTGATTCAATCATAGTAGTACCTAAATGAAGTGGTCGTAAAAATGTTGTTTGCAGATTAATCGAAGCGAACCCTTGATGTTTTTCTAATATAGAAGCCATCGAATAGGCCATCGCGATATCTGCTGCAGAAGTAATGAATCCACCCATTACGACTTGATGACCATTTAAAAAACGATCATCCACCTCCCAAGAGCAAGTGGCTTTTCCTGCAATAGCCGATATTACTACGATACCTAATGTTTTATCACACGCTGGTGGTTCAACTTCGCCATTAATCACTCGTTTTAAATCGATCATAGTCATAATTGAACACTCCGAACTGAGTCTTTGAAATTATTGTGTAATGAACGATTTAGACGGTTCTGAGCATCTTCCATCATATTCTCGATAAGAGTCGCAACAGTCGGTAAGTCTCGAATGATTCCTGCAATTTGACCGCTATTCATAAAACCACCTTGTTCAAGACCTTCAATAGCCCCTTTAATATGAAAAGTTTCGGAAGTACGTTCTTGATAGTCGGCGAGTGTGATACCTTTTGCCTCGTCAGCAAGCAATGATGAGGCATACGGTGAATGTAACACACGACGAACCTGACCAATCGAGCGTCCTAGAATGACGGTTTCCACATCGGTTGCATCGAGTAGCCTTTGTTTAAAGGTCGGATGTACAGGCATTTCCTCTGTTGCAATAAAGCGAGTTCCCATCTGTACACCTGATGCTCCAAGCGTTAATGCAGCAGCTAATCCACGTCCATCACCAATGCCACCTGCTGCTACAACAGGTACAGAAACAGCATCAACTACTTGAGGAATTAATGTAAAGGTTGTTAATTCTAGATTGGAGTTAATTCCCGCAGCTTCAAAACCTTCTGCAACGATGACATCTGCTCCGCCTTGCTCGGCTTTTATTGCTTGTTTAACAGATGCGACAACAGCAATTACACGAATATGATGAGCATGCAATTTCTCGATATATAATGTCGGATTACCTGCCGATAATGAAACGACCGGTATTTTATGTGTAATAGCTAATTGTAATAATTCTTTAGTATGAGGATTGACATTGATTGGCACATTGAGAGCAAATGGTTTTTGCGTAAGTTGCTTCGTAGCTACAATGCGTTCCTCAACTTCAGCAGGTGTCATTGTTCCACAGCCAATTGTCCCTAAGCCACCTGCATTCGATACTGCTGCCGCAAGTTTAGGACTACTGATATTACCCATTCCCCCTTGAATAATTGGATATTGAATTGCTAATACAGAACATAATTGATTCAAAAATAGCACCTCCGTTTAAAATATGTTATACTAAATTCTAGCAAAATATTCAGATGAATGAAAGGATGAATTTTATGGAGATTACATATGCTTTTAAAGAGCCAAATGTTCATGATTCAGTATTTCAAGCACCAGGCACGTATATTATTGGAGATGTTACGATTGGTGAACAATCATCTATTTGGTTTAACGCCGTACTACGGGGGGATGAAGATAGCATCACGATCGGAAACCGCTGTAGTATTCAAGATAATGCAACTATTCATCTATATGAAGGGGCTCCAGTCGTTGTAGAAGATGAAGTAACAGTAGGCCATCAAGTAGTTTTACATGGTTGCAAAATTGGTCGCCGTTCGATTGTTGGAATGGGCTCTGTTATTTTAGATCATGCTGAAATTGGGGAAGAGTGCATTATTGGTGCAAACACACTTATTACACAAGGCTCGAAAATACCACCACGCTCATTGGTCGTTGGCTCACCAGGAAAAGTCGTACGCCAGCTGCAAGATAAAGACATCGAGTTAATCCAACTATCAATCGACACATACGTTCAAAAAGGAAAAGAATTTAAAGAAATAATAGAGAATAAAAGTTAAACCATTTGTGAGGATTGAGTTCAGTATCGTCTAGAACTTAATCCTTTTTATTTTGCCTTCATTTGTCTTTGATAGTGTCTTTGAAAATGAGCAGGGTGCTTGACTCAAACTTAATGAGCTTGGATTTATAAATGAGGAGTGATAAATGCAAGGTTATCATTTCTCATTTATCCACACTATATAGTATTATAAAGTGTAGAAATAAGGAGTGTGAGAATATGAGATTCATTAAATTCCTTCTGATCATTTTAATTTTCCTCGGTGTTATTGGGTATGGGGTTTATCATTATGGTACAAAATTTGCATCTGATAAGATATCTGAGACGATATCAACAGAATTAAAGAACAGCGGACAAAAAGATGAAATTAAAACTACTATTGAACAAGACCCACAACTAAAAACATATATGGAAGAGGCTAAAACTGCAGACAGCAGCAAATTGCCGTTTACGACTAAAGAAGAAGCTACAAAAGTATTAATTCAAAAAGTTGGTATTTCGGAGCTTAATAATATAAGAGTAAAAGTACAAAATGGTTCAATGACGAAAGAACAGGTCATTCAAGAAATGGAAGGTAAATTAACAGAAGATGAAATTATGGCTTTAAAAGTAATCGTCTATAAAGAATTATATCAATAGAACGTTGAAGGAACGAAAAAAAGAAAAAGCAACGTTGCATTATATTGCAAAAGTTTAGGACATGCCACTGAAGCATGTCCTAATTTTTTTGCTTTCCAGAGAGAAGCAGTCCATCTTTCAAAGAAAATAGTTAAGCATTGTCCCTTATCGTTGTAAAAACCTGTATATAAGTTAATAAAGAGGAATTGCTAAATTATGTGATTGGTTGACACGCAATTGTCAATTTATCTCAAAGGCAAAAAGGAGGGGCATCATGGTAATATTTAGAGTTCAAAAAAAAGATAACTATGTTGTGTTGGATAAAGGATTTTTGAATGACACTCGTTTAAGTTGGAGAGCAAAAGGATTGCTTGCTTATATGTTGTCATTGCCAAATGACTGGTTATTTTCTATTTCTGATTTAGCCATTCGTAGTAAGTGTGGTCGAGATACAACGGCTAACATTATCAGAGAGCTAACGTATGCTGGCTATATTCAAAAGGAGCAGGGCAGAACAAACCTTGGAAAGTTTTGCAAAATGGATCTCTTAGTGTTCGAAGCACCATCAGCTGCACCGCTTACTGAAAATCTGGTAACGGATAAATCGTCGACGGAAAACCCGCAGACGGAAAGTCCACAGACGAAAAGCCCGTTGATGGAAAGTCCGCAGAAGGAAAACCCGTTGGCGGAAAGCCCGCAGAAGGAAAACCCGTTGACGGAAAGTCCGCAGAAGGAAAACCCGTTGATGGAAAGTCCGCAGAAGGAAAACCCGTTGATGGAAAGTCCGCAGAAGGAAAACCCGTTGATGGAAAGTCCGCAGAAGGAAAACCCGTTGATGGAAAGTCCGCAGAAGGAAAACCCGTTGACGGAAAGTCCACTGACGGAAAACCCGCTAACGGAAAATCCGTCACTACTAATTAATAAATCACTAAATAATAATTTACTAAATAATAAGAACAATGATGAAAGGAGACACTGCTCAGCAGAAAATCTTCCGAAAACTCAAACGGCATTCCAGTTTTATGAGCAAAATGGCTTTGGTGCTCTAGCTTCTCATGTAGCATACAAAATCGGTCATTGGATTGATGATCTTTCGGAAGATCTTGTAATTCATGCTATGAAACTAGCTGTAGAAAATAATGTAGTCCGCTGGAATTATGTTAACAAAATTTTACATGATTGGACTAACAAGAAGTATAAAACGATCGAGGAGGTAGAAGCGGGTCGACTTCGATTTGCAACTCAAAAAAAACAACAACAACATCATTCTATTCGATCTGATCAACAAGGGCGTCAGGAAGTTGTTCCTGAATGGTTCCATCAGCGCCATGAAAATAACGATGATACAGAATCGGCGCAAGCTATTGATTTTGAAGCTGAACGTCAAAAAATATTGGAAACATTAAGGGAAGTGACCAGGAGTGCAAAGGTGTAGATAAAAGCCGCCCATTTCAAGATGACAATTTTGTCAGATAACTGACATGTCCCGAAATTTAAGGAAGAGCAAAAATAGATAGTAATAAGAGAAAAGGTTGTACTTTTTTTGGATATAAACCTTTTAAACAAGGAAAAATCGTCCGTGTTTATAGAATTTAGAAGGTTACACGAGTGATTCAAAAATAATGAATGTGGATGAGTTACCAAACAATATTAAGGAGAAATTTAATAAGAATTTGATCCGAGTTTGCAAGTGTTTAATCAAAAAAGGGGCTTACTCATAACGTTTGAGCGAGTTCCTCTATCACATCGATGTAAAATGATATTATAAAGATAAAAAATGTTGTCGGTAATTTTCTAATATTGTAAATTAGGGGAAGAAATAAAATAAATCAAAAGATGGAGAGATAACTTCATGTTGAAATTTATAGGCTCTGGAAGCGCATTTAATACGAAATTAGGTAATAATTCTGCTTATTATAAAGTAGGTAATCAGATGTTACTGATTGATTGTGGCAGCAATATTTTTCACCGAATTAAAGAAAATAATATACTGGAAGGTATCGAACACATCCATGTATTGGTAACGCACACTCATGCAGACCACGTAGGTAGCCTCGCTGATTTTATTTTTTATAGTTATTATTGTCATGGAGAATTGGCAAAATCTAATGTAACTGTTTATTCCGTACATGATGTGAAAATTGATGAGTTGTTGGTCATCAATGGTGTTATTCCAGACCGTCATTGCATAACAAAAAAATTTCATTCAGATACCGTGTACACACTTAATTTCTGTAAAGTACTATTTGAAAAATCTAGTCATGTTGAAGAGATCCCTTCTTATTCAATTGAATTATATATTGATGACAAGCTTATTTATTATACAGGAGATACAAATAGTCTAAAATCATCTTTACTAAATCCACATGAGGCGACGAAGGTATATGATTATGTTTACGTAGATACTTGTAAAGCAGATTATGAAGGCAATGTGCATTTGTCATTACGAAAACTTAGTGAATTAGTTAGTCGTGATATACGTTCCACATTTTGGTGTATGCATTTAGATGAAGGCTTTGACCGACAAGAAGCTGAAACGTTAGGATTTAATGTTGTGAACAATGAATTTTAGTTCCTTGTTCTAACGATGGGGGAAGAGTTTTTTCGATACATTTTTAGTGTAGATGCAGAAAGTGATGAAACTATTTCAGTAGAAGGTATGGTAAATAATTAATTCAATGAAATAAGGAAAAAGCATATATGACCAAGTTTCAATTAATTTTGAACTTGGTTTTTTATTATGTAATGTTAATTCAAAGTATCCATACCATAAATGAAAAAGTAATAATTATAGGGTGTGTTTATATCCAAATTTTATAAATTTAGGTATTGATGAGCAATGAATAATAGTGTATATTGTTTATAAAGTATATATACAATATGCGTTTTAGGGTATTGTAGCACTTGGATAAATAGAAGGGGAGTTAGTCAAAATGGCAGATACAATAAAAAAAGATCGTCCTATTCGAAATCGAGATTGGATGAAGACTTTGGGAGCATTTCTTGTGTTGCTATTATTCTTTTTCCTTTGTGAAACTTATTCATGGCCACTATTCAGAAAATTTAACGAAGGATCATTATTTGGGAGAATTTCTAATTCAGAACTTTTTGTAGAATGGTTTACTCCATATAATACCCCCCAATTTAATCTGTTCACTGCATTCTTTGCTATTACATTACTTCCAAGTACAATAATAGGTGCCGTAAAAGATATCTTTTCTAGAAAATAAAATAAATAAAATCCCTCATACTTGAGGGATTTTATTGTATGTGCGCCCGGCATGCGTATGAACTATAGGGTGCAAGTCCCGAACCCCGAAGACAGAAGTAGAGGTTAGCCAAGAGCAAGGGTGTCCGTGGCGACGCGGAATCTGAAGGAAGCTGGAGGCAAAACACCGGTCCGAGGAACACGAATCTCATATAAGGCTAGGTATGATTGGATGAGTGTGCATAACAACACAAAGTCCTTTCTGTCGAAGGTCATATCGAGTAAATGAGGCGGATAGATGGTGTGAAAGTGCATGCGCTTACCCGGGGAGGTCTGATGGAAACGCAAAGTACACTTTGTAACCTACTTAGCGATAGGTAGCTGAACCATCAGAAGTCAGCAGAGGTCATAGTACCATTCACTTCTAGAATGAATGGGAAGGACCGAACAATTCGGAGAGAATAGCCCTTGGCATGCAGTTTTCTATGGTAAACACAGAAAATCCAGAAGGACCGACTTAATGGAGGTAATGGTGAATCCCATGAGGGACATTGAGCGGGTGCAGTAGAAACTGTTATAAGAAGACAAGCTATTCACGGAGGAGTCGAACGAGATGCTAATGAATCAAATATTATCACGGGAGAATCTGCTTCTCGCACTCAAACGGGTGGAACGAAACAAAGGGAGTCATGGAGTAGACAAAATGCCCGTAAAATTCCTACGACAGCATGTAGTCGAAAACTGGCTAACGATTAAGAAGCAAATTCTTGAGGGAACCTACCAACCACAACCAGTTCGCAGAATCGAAATCCCGAAACCTGACGGCGGTGTGCGACTATTAGGAATCCCAACCGTGACAGACCGACTCATTCAACAGGCGATTGCCCAAGTGCTATCCAACCTATATGACCCGAACTTCTCGAATCATAGTTACGGATTTCGACCAAAACGAAGTGCTCACGATGCAATCCGAGAAGCCAAAGGTCATATAAAAGAAGGATACCGCTGGGTAGTAGATATGGACTTAGAGAAATTCTTCGACAAAGTAAACCATGACCGTCTAATGAGTACATTAGCGAAGAAAATTTCTGATAAACCTCTACTCAAGCTGATTCGTAGATACTTACAATCGGGTGTCATGATAAATGGTGTCGTTTATGATACAGATGAAGGAACACCCCAAGGGGGCCCACTGAGTCCACTTCTCTCAAATATTGTGCTGGATGAATTAGACAAAGAATTAGAGAAACGTGGTCATAAATTTGTCCGTTACGCCGATGACTGCAATATTTATGTGAAAACAAAACGAGCAGGAGAACGAGTGATGGCAAGTATCAAAACCTTTATTGAGAAGACGCTACGATTGAAAATAAATGAGAAGAAATCCGCAGTGGCTCGTCCTTGGCAACGTAAATTCCTAGGATTTAGCTTTACCTCCCGCAAAGAACCACAAGTTCGAATTGCGAAAGAGAGCATAAAGCGAATGAAGAACAAAATTCGGGAATTAACAGCTAGAAAGAAGCCATTTCCAATGGAGTACCGAATTCAACAATTGAATCAATATTTAATTGGGTGGTGTGGCTACTTTGCATTAGCGGATACGAAATCAATATTTGAATCACTGGATGGATGGATTAGAAGAAGACTTCGCATGTGTTTATGGAAGAATTGGAAAAAGCCTCGTACGAAAGTGTGCAACCTCATTCGTTTAGGAGTTCCAGACTGGAAGGCTTACGAATGGGGCAATACTCGCAAGAGTTACTGGCGTATCTCGAAAAGTCCAATATTACACAGAACCCTTGATAACTCTTATTGGAGTAACCAAGGGCTCAAAAGTCTGCAAGCTCGTTATGAAATCTTGCGTTATTCATCTTAATTGAACCGCCGTATACGGATCCGTACGTACGGTGGTTGGAGAGGTCGGGAGTTAATCACTCCCTCCTACTCGATTAGTTATTCTTTAATTGTTTCGGCAAATGATTTACGACCAGAATTCACTTTATTTACGGTAACGTTTATTTTACTAAGTGAATCTGCAGACAATGGTATCTTGCCATCTTTCTCTATTTTTTTCCAAGCCTTGACGTTTTTTCGATATAGATGCTCAGATAAGCGGTAAATATCAACATCTAATTTTAAACCCTCTTCATATGATGTTTTTATATCTTTTTTAATTGCTTTAATTATGCCTTTTTTTATTTCGTCGGTCGATACTTTTCCTTTGAAACCATTGATAATCGCATTAAATTTTATATCAGCTTCAAATGTCACTTCATTGTTTTTTACAATTGGTTTAATATCTGTACTTAATTTTTCTAAATCGACTGTTAAGTATTCTTTTTCTTTATTTTCTAATTTAAAAGTTACGTCTCCTCGAGTTTTTTTATGATACATCCATTGGATACCTTTTGCAGCCTCATCCTTAACAATGCCTTTAAAACCATCCTTTGAAAGTAAGCCAACGCCTGTTAAAGCGGTTGCCTTTGTTGGTTTGTTGGCAGTTTCCCAGTTTTTATTAATTGTGACGAATGGAATATTAACTTCATGACTCGGTTCATTTAAGTTGAGAACGAGGTTTCGTAAATCAACGGGCTCTACAAAAGTTTCTAGCTCTTTTGTATACAATGGATTACTTAGTTTTGAAGCTGTTATCGATTTATTTAACATGGGAGTAATTAGAAGAATATCTTTAATAGGGTCCTGTGTACAATATGTCAATATTTGATATCTTGTTTCCCGATGACGTATAAAACTATCAACAGTAGAAATTGCATTTTCATTTTTCAAGGCATCCTCAGAGAAAATAAGGTAGTTCATATGTCCCCAAAAAATTTTTTGGTCGATGGAGCGATATAATTTGAAAAATGCTTCTTCCATCGTTTTTCCTTTAGCAAATCCAATCTCTGCCTGGGCAGTCTGAGGACTAGGCGCTTCAGATTTAGCAACATTAGCAAAGTTAATGATCTGCATATATATTTCATATTGACCATCTTTAAAATCGACACCAATACCGTCAACATAGTACATTCTTTGTGGTTCAGTAACATCCCAACATCCAGATAGTAATAGTACAGCTGTTAAACTTACTATTAATACAATTTTTTTCTTCATTTTTGATCCCTACTTTTAGAAATTCTTGTGTAATTTTGAGGGCAAAGGGGTTTGTTTGATACACTTTTAGCTTGGACAAAAAATGAGAGGATTATAAGCAGTGAAAAACTTAGGGAAACTACAATAATACAGACAAGGACTCACTACCTAGTGTTGAAAAAATGGTCAAGGAAATGAGAGTGATTTCCTTGACCATTTATTCGTTCTCTTGCGGGGAATAACTCGCGATGGAAAAAAGTAGGGATTTCGTGAAGTGATTAAATTCCTTTATTATCGCGAATTTCTATAATCGTTCCTTCTGGTGCTTTTAACTTACATAGCTGGCCATTTTCAACCTTATAAATAATGTCATCTTTTTTGTATATAAAAGTAACATTCATACCCTTTAGTCGATCTACCTCTTCACTAAGATCGTCAACCCATAAACAGAAATGTACAATGCCTTGACCATTTGAATTACATGCCTCAAGTTTTTCATTATATTTACCTGTTTGGAGTTCAATATAAAAGGTACCGAGTTTTAACCAAGTGTTAAAATGTCTATCGTGGAAATTTGGTGACTCTTGGACTAGCTCAAACCCTAATACTTCCGTATAAAAATTTAAAGACTCAGCATATGTATTGGTTTGTATACATATGTGATGCACATATTTTCTAACCATAAATTTAAATCTCCTTTTATTTGCTAGGATAGTATAATATTTAACTAACATTAAAGACAACTATATAACGCATTCCTTAGAGCAAGTTCTCTTGGTTCATTAGCCATGCCAAATCCATGTTTATTCATTGCGTAAGCATAACCTAATCTCTCGTCTGGATCAGCAAAGCAGAACGAGCCTCCAGCTCCAGGATGTCCAAAAGAGCTCTCACTTTGACCAAATTGCATAGCCGAAAAGTGTTTCCAAAACCCTAAAGAGTAAGCGATATTTATACAATTTACATGGTCATAAAAACCTTCTATTGGGGGAGTAGCGCTCTTTCTTAATTCATTCAAAGTGAAAGAATCTAATCCTAGTATTTTTGCCCCACTCGCAAATGCACCATAGATTTTAGCCATTCCTCTTACTTGGCCAACGCCATTACCTGAAGGAAATTCAATAGATAGTATAGGACGATGATTAAAATTATCATTAGCAACAAACTTTTTAGGATCCACTAAACTTCGCGCTACTAGTGACTTAGAATTTAAAAATCCAAGTAACATTTTTGGTGGCAATTTAGTAATCCCTTTAAGTAATTGTATAGGATGATTTATGCCTTCAATAGTTGTTATTCTATCTTTGGAGATGTCAGCAGGCAAACCAATATAAAATTCTGCATTTAGTGGTTTAGCTATTTCTTCGTTAAAAAAATCTATTAAGGTACGGTGTTTTGGATCCGTCCTTTTAATGAGTTCTGCAATCAATGTCCCTATTGTCCATGCATGATAACCATGAAATTTTCCAACCTCCCAATCTGGTTTACGTGCAGCAAGGGAATGTGCAAGACATGAAGTATCTAGGTCTTCTATATGTTCAATTTTAAGCTCATCGAGAGTGGATAAACCAGCTTGATGTGCAAGAAGTTGTCTAACTGTAATTTTCTCTTTTCCATTCTGAGCAAATTCTGGCCAATATGTACAAACTGTTTCATCGTAATCAATGTAACCTTTTGAATGTGCTAGACTTAAAGCTAATGCAGCAAATCCTTTAGTAGCTGAAAAGACTTGAACTAATGTGTCTGTCTCCCATTCGGTACAAGATTTCCGATCTCGATATCCTCCCCATAAGTCAACGACAGGTTCGTTATTTATATAAACAGAAAAGGCTGCTCCAACTTCTCCTCGGTCAGTAAAATTTTTAACAAATTCTTCCCTCACTTTTTCAAAACCTGGTGCAACAAAACCGTGAATTGGGATATTTTTTCTTATTCTCATATTGTTTTCTCCTTCTGAATATACCATCTCAAGTCAATACCTTTACAAAAAAGGATAAATTTAATAAAATTAACTTAACAGATATATGACTAAAAATCAACAAATAGTCAAATAAAAAGGTGGCGTTATGATGGCAAGAATTTCAGCTGAACAGAGGATGAAAATACATGAAACACTACTCAATAAGAGTAAAGAATTATTTATTCAGTATGGTTTTTCTAAAACAAGTATTGATGACATTGTAAATGCGTGTGGGATTGCAAAAGGTTCTTTTTATTCATACTATCCTTCAAAAGAAGAATTATTTTATGCCGTGTTGCGAAGAGAAGAAGAAATAAAAAATAAAATCATTTCTGAGGTTATGAGTGAATCTTTACCACCAAAAGAACTGTTAATGAGATTTTTTGAAATTTCTTTTAAAGCTATCGAGGAAAATGAATTTTTACAAAATCTTTATCAAAGAGGGGAATACGAGAAAATAGTGAAGAGACTCCCGAAGGAACTTATCGACGAACATGCTAAGGAAGATTTAGAGAGTTCATTAGAGTTTGTTAAATTTCTACAGGAAAAAGGGGTTACTGAAGAGGATCCTGAAATTGTAATTGGTCTTTTTAGAATGATTATGCTGTTACCTTTACATCGACAAGAAATTGGTGAACAAACTTTTTTAAAGACCATGAAAAAAATGATTGAAAGTTTATCCAACGATTTAACAAGAAAAAATAGTTGAATGGAAAGAACAACTGATAGACACAAACGACCAGTGCTCAATTCACTTAAAATGAAGCGTATCTGCTCAAATGATAGCAGAATAGCTTATTACCGAGGAAATAACGTAACAGTTTGCTTATTTTCTTACAAGTATAAATTACACCAAAATGGATAATTTATAAATCGGAGGTGATAATTTTGACAAAAGAAAAGCGTAATAACAGTGAACTAGATCAAGTAGAACTTGGGTCAGATTTAAGCCCTGATGATTTAGATGTACGTGAAGAAAATGATCTAACAAAAGAACAAAAGAACAATTCAAGTAAAGAAAAACAATGCAACGATAACACTTCTTCGAAACGTAATAAATAATAAGATAGAACGCATAAAATTTACTACCACAATCTTTGGGTTGTGGTTATTTAAATTGGAAGTTGGCTTCAAGTACATGGAGGATTTTCTTCTTTATCTCAAGATATTCATCGTAATTGCAGTAAATCTTTAAATATGTAAAAATATAGTAATGAGTTGAGGAGGGGGGAAAATGGTGATAAAGCAAAAAATTATATCAATTGCTGCAATATCTGGTGGAGGAAAGACAACTATTGCTAAAGAACTTACGAAACTACTGAAGAATGCAGAGTCACTTCATTTTGATGATTATGATTTTGAAGGACCCGATGATATTTGTAAATGGGTTGAAAAAGGGGCGGACTATGATGAATGGGATATAAGTCCTTTGGTTAAGGATCTAAAAGAATTACAAAAGGACGCTAATGTAGAATATATCATTTTGGACTATCCATTTTCATATCTCAATCATCAATTAAAAGGATTCATAGATACATCTTTTTATGTCGATACACCGCTAGATATCGCTCTGGCGAGAAGAATAATTAGGGATTCAAATTCAATAACCGATGCTATAGATGAATGTGAGCACTATATAGATAGTGGTAGAAATGCTTATTTAGAAGCTGAAAAATCTTTAAAACCTAATTGTGATTACATAATAGATGGTAGATTATCGCAAGAAGCTATTATTCAGAAAATAATTAGTCTGATAGCAAATGAATTTTAACTAAAAAGGCCGTGGTGTTAAAAGCTTGTTGTTGGAATTAAGGTTACATAAAACAATAAAGGGGGAGATGCCTTTGAAAAATTTCAAATATTTAATTACTTTTATTGGGATAATGTTGATTCTTATAACAGGTTGTTCAGACATTAGAAATGAAGAGCAAAAGATAGAAGTTCAAAAGCGTATTGGGGATGAAAGTAATTATGAAGACTTCAAAGAAATCACTGATAATGAGCAAGTTCAAAAGGTGCAAGAGATAGTAGATGATATTGATTGGGAAAATGCAAAAGTAGATAGGGCGCGTCCAGCTGATTACAGATTTGTTTTCCAATTTAAAAATCCAGAAATAGAAGCAAAGGCGGTATTATATGAACTTTGGATAAGTCCAAATAAAGATAAAGTGGAGCTCGCAATAGATGCTGAAAATAAACATAGTCAATTAGACGAGAAGAAGTCAGAAGAACTCTTTGCAATACTTACTGGTGAAAAATTAGCTGACCTCAAATAATTATTGGAGCTCGAAGATGTCTTTTATTTTGCATTTCGCAATAGCATTGGCGGTAATATGTCCATCGTATTACCGCATTATGTATTTTTAATAGGATTACTTACTTCTTTCAAGTTCTTCGATTCTTTTTTCTAGTTCCTTTTTTTTAGTTCCTTTGCTGGCCACAAATACCCATGCAACAATAAAGGCTAACGCAATCACTGTAAAAGAAATAATGATAAGTGCAGTAATGATCAAAGCAAAGCCTCCTACTCTTGATTACTAGGAATTACAACATATGGGATCTATTAGAACAATTTTACAAACAGCTGCATCGTTAGGGCTTAAAGTGAATTTTTATCCAAATAATACACAGAAGATGAAGCGGGGAGAAAAGAATGATTGTTAAAAAAACATTTTCTGATAGAAATGTACAAAATTTCGTGAATTTGTTTTCTTCAAAAATTAATAATGGTCTTGAAATCACGTACAGAAAAGAAACATTAGAAAATGTTAGAAACGATAACAACTTTACAGATCAGTTAAAAAAAGAATGTGGAATATACTACTTTATACAAAAAGATATCGTTAAGTACGTAGGCAGAGCGCTTCCTGCAGTTGGATTAAGGTCCAGAATTTTAAACCAAATTAACGCTTTTGGTGATGAAGAATGGGATAAAGTGATTAAGGATAATAGCACGGAAATTGCTGTATATATATTCAATGATATAGAACAATGGTATTTCATATCTGCATTGGAACATTATCTTATAGAGAAACTTGAACGACCTATCTTTAATAAACGCTACTAAAAGGGATGAGCTATTTCGGTGTGTCCAATATGAACTGTGAGAGTAATTGAGAAGGGCAAATTATGGATATTTATTTGAGCAAAGGATTGCTGATGGTATGGATGTATCGAAAGCAGGGGCAATAAAGCTAGACTTGTAAAAATCATTAAATAAAGACCAGGTTTCACAAGTATTTGTGATTGACCTGGTCTCTAAGAGAAGAATTTTTGTTCTGGAATAAAACGACAAGTCGTTATTTTACCGTTTTATTTACTAACTCAATGGTGTTTTTAATAAAATCTTGGTAATGCGTTTGGGGTAGTGTATCTATTTTGCTAGCTGCTCTTTGCGCATAAATAAGAGCTTCCTCTACTTTTCCAAGTTGCATAAGACAAATGGCTCTATAAGAATACGCAGTGTAAAGAATACATAATTCAAGCGGGTAACTATTTGAGCTCGGCATCTTAAATTGCTCAAACGCTTCTAAGGCTTCATTTAGCTGTCCTTTTCCTAATAAAGCTTTCCCTTGTTCAAGATAATAAAAATCACTTCCAATGTTTCCGTTTAACATTGTAGCAAATTTATCTAAGTAACAAAGAGCTTGTTCATAATCTTTTGGTATTTGATTGTGATAGTGAGCTTGCAGTAACAAAGTATAAGCTAAGGACTGATCATTTTCACTAAAAACAGCAAACTGTTCTGACTTCTTAATAAAATAGACATAATCCTTTTCGTTGTTATGAAGAAGGGCTTGGAATGCTGCAATTCGGAAAATATTATCCATCTTATAATAGACCATTTTTTTCTTAGACATTTCAATTAATTGATGAAGCTTCTCCTTCCCAGATATATATTCACCTATCCCGAAAAGTAAGACCATTTCAACGTAATTCGCTTCTAAATCAACGAGCATATCAATCACGGTTGCTCTTTCATCATACTCTTTTCTTACATTTCGTAACATTTCCAGGGCATTATGATACTCGCCATTTTTCGCATGGTATTCTACTACGTATACTTGCGCTGCCAAACTGTGACTATAAAGAGATAACCGATCATAGATTGTTACTGCCCGATCTATCAATATTTCTCCATTGTTTTGATCTGACTTCAAAACTGTCCTTCCGGAAATTTCTAATATCCTAGCAGATTCCAATGAAATGGGAAACTGTCGGTCAAAAATGTCTTGAGTCAAACTAATTATCTGTTCATCATTATTTTTTTCAAACGCTTCCTCTATTTTAGTAAACAAATTTTTAAGCTCATCAGTTGTAGGATTTCCTAATAAATATTGAGGGTCACAGCCTAACTGGCACGCTATAAATTTTAAACTGTCCATCGAAGGGTTCGCGTGCCCGTTTTCAATCATACTCAGCATTCCCTTTGACATTTTGTCACCTGTTAGTTCTACAAGTGTCATACCTTTTTCTATTCTTAATTTTTTGATTCGTTGTCCTAACTCATTCATATTCTAACATCCCTTGAAATTCAATTTGCAAGTTCAATTATATTAAACTTCAGCTTGAAAAGACAATTATTACATGTTACGATTAAGTTCAATTTAATTGAACTTCCTTAGATTGGATTTTACAAAAGGAAGATAGAAACGGAAATAGAGGGATTACATATGAGTGAATTTATTGAAAATGAAGCAGGAAAAAAATTAGCTATAGGTGGCATTGAATTATACTATGAATTGATAGGGGAGCATCACGAAGGTCCACCTTTAGTTTTTGATTCAGGGTATGGTGTTACTTTAGAAAACTGGAATTCAATTAAAGATGAAGTGTCTAAATTCTCAAGGATGTTTATTTATGACAGAGCAGGAATCGGAAAAAGTGAAATGGATGACAGACCTCGACATAGTAGACAAAGTGTAGAGAACTTACGTATATTACTTAAAAAAGCAGATGTAAAGCCTCCGTATGTATTAGTGGGCCACTCATTAGGGGGATTAAATATAAGATTATTTGCAAGTACATATCCAGAGGAAGTCGCAGGAGTAGTCCTCTTAGATTCATCTCATGAGGATCAAAATAAAATATTGCCTTCTTTATTCGCAAAAGAAGTTCAAGAAGCGTATTATAATCAATTTACTTTGGAAGGATCTCTTCATGAAGTTGAAGAGAGCTTAGAACAAGTTCGAAATAAATCGTTTGGAAATATTCCATTGATTGTCGTTACAGGCGGTCTCCAGCCTTTTCATACAAAGGAATCAATGGCTATGTGGCTGAAATTTCAAGAAGAGCTTGCAAATCTGTCAACAAATAAGCAACACATTATTGTTGAAGATGCTGGGCATGCGATACATTTTGATAAACCAGACGTTGTTATTAGTATATTAAGAGATATTTTAAGTAGGGTAAAGAATGACAAGGAGCACTTCGAGGATAGTGATTGTCGTTAATTGAGATTCGATTATCAAATAAAAGTGTTGCCTTATGCTGATCACGCACTTATGACACAGGTTGAAGGATTAACTAATAAATCGATAAACATGTAACGAGTTTGGAATGTGACCCCGAACAAAGCATAATAAAAAGAAGAGACTGGGACAAAACTAGCTGAGAAATCGATGCTGTTTGATTTCTCTTTTACTATGTTAATAGCAGTATATTTCCGGAGATTTACTGTCTCGAGTACTTTTGATTGTTTATCAACTAACTTTATCGAGTTATCGACCGACTTTATCGATTTATCAACCAACTTTTTTAATTTATCAACCAACTTTCGAAAAATATCGACATCTCCTTCATGAAACACTATCTGATTGCACTGATAATTTGCATCGTTTATGACATAAGTATATTTTTAAGGCAGAATTAAAAAATTTAACATCAAAAAAAGCGAGAAATCAACGTTTCTAAATTGATTTCTCGCGCTTTTTAGGTTTTGGCCAGTTTTGTCCCAGCCACTTCTCAAATTTAAAATTTATTTAATGTTAGAATAGGTTAGTTAATTTGCTAATACCAAAAATACGGTAAAAGTCACTCCATACAAGCCCATAAATCCGACAGACATTTTTGATAATTTAGTTTTGATGGAAAAAGCATTCTGAAAACCAGCTTTAAAAAGATTCACAACGAAAATAGATACTGCTAAGAAAAACGATATCATAGCAATAATTAACGCAACTTGCTCCATTAAAATAACCTCCTGTAATGATCTGTATTGTAGAATAATAAGTATATTTATCAAACCGACAAGCCATAGTACATTACTCATGCGAATGCCAAAAACTTCTCGTTCATTGATTTCTATTTTCCAAGCATCGATTATACCTCTCAGTAAATCGATCAACAGAAAGAATGTCCAATCTTTCTGTTCTAAGAGATCATTCATTTCATCGCCATATCGTTTTCTCCAATTTCTTGGATACAAATACATTAACCACTTCATATAAGCCCAAGCCTTTTTGCGCCGAGTGTAGTTATTGCTTGGATTTCTTGAATTTGGTTGCTTAAATATTCACGTCCCGCATCTGTTAGCCTGTAAGGTTTTTTACGATCATCTGATTCAAGCACTTGAATGTAGCCGGCTTTTTCTAAACGGGTAATGGCTCCATATAAAGTTCCAGCACCTAACTTAATACTATAATTTTTTTCAATATCCTCCATAATTGCATAGCCATGACAATCTTTTTCAGCCAGACTAATCAAAATAAACAACGAAGGCTCTGAAAACCTATCTTTTTTCTTCACACAATACCTCCTCTTGAAAAAGTTTATTACGTTTGGCGATATAACGTATAACGTAATAATAACTGTAATATGGAAATAATGCAATAATGAGCCCATTAAATTCAGAAAATATCTGTAAGCCTAGCATATTAAAATGCGAAGAAAGCGAATGTTTCGTTTTCGTATTTTTGAGTAGGGGAGACAAATATGATTGGTGCAGGAATGTGACTGTAGAAAAAGAAAGACTAGGTACTCAATTTTGAGCCTAGTCTTTTCATCTGCTTTAGTTGGTAGGTAGTCCAAGAAAATAAGCCAGTATTAATAAATCTCTTCATTATCATAAAAATCGACGCTTTATTTATTGTAATTAAATATGAATAAAGCCTTGTCAGATCTAAACAAGGCTTTATTCAATCGGATAATTTAATTAATTGTTATCTCTTGCCTCTTCGAAGTTTTTCTTATCAATTTTATAGTCATCTTCTTTTACAAGACCAGCTTTATAGGAAGCCTCTAGTAACTGCAGCTCTCCGCTCCAGAATTTATCATTTGCTTGAGACAGTTTGTTACGTTGCTCTGCTGTTAAATCTTCCGGATTTTTTGGTTCTTTGTTTGGATTTTTTTTATTATCAACAAGGATTCCGTACTCTAGTTCTAATTTCTCTGATTGTTCATGAATTTCATCTACTTGTTTTCTTAGTTTCATCAGTGACTCTACTTGTGAGCTTGTAATTTCTGGATTAATTGTTCTAAAATACGCTAGCTCATCTTTATAGTCTTCAGTTTTTGTACTTGCCCATGCAGTTGATAAACCTCCTATTGATATAAGGATAGCTAATGATGTGATAATTGTTTTTTTCATAATATTTTTTGTTCCTTTCAATGTGTATTATTTAGTTGATTCGTTAAATCCGTATTGTAATGTGTAAACGTATGTTTTAGTTACATCTCTAAAATGATTTCACAATGTTAAAAGTGGTTTAACTGCTCTGAGCCAGTTTTTCGTGTGAAAATTTATTTTATTACTGATGTACTTTCAATTCATTTTATCTATATTACCTCCTTGATAGTGTAATATTACACTTTAAAAGAGTTTATGTCAATAAAAGTGTATAAATAATTTATTAAGGTAATTTATTTTCAAAGGACTTGCTAAAAACCAGCTAGAAGTCTAAATCTTACAAAAGAATAATGTAAAAGTGTCAGTGGCTATACGCTTCATAACTTTGATGTGTAAGTGGCTAAAATCAAGCAGCATGATTTTAAAAACAAATTTGATTTTTGAAATTGATTTCTTTAAAAAATTTTTAAAAAAATGAATCGGAAATGAAGTGGTGTCCGTCAGTAGTTTAGAAGGAAGGGGAGTTAGATAAAAGGTTATAGGTTGTGCTTATGCTTATGTCATGGACTTTTGAATTTGAAAATATGGTTATTAGGAGTTGATTTTTTGGAGGTAGGATTTTGGGTAGTTATAGTTTTTCTATTGTTTTACGAGCCGATTATAGGTTATTTTGGGTTTCAAAAATTTAAAAAAAATGTAGAAATATATGATGGCGCTAGAATCAAATATTATATAAATACGATGATTGGTATTTGGATTCCAACTGTATTTATTTTATTGTTAGTAGCATTTACTGACCTCACTTTACAACAAATTGGGTTGAAAATGCCAAGAATAAATACAGAGGTTCTTGGAACTTGGATTACCTATATAGGACTTGGAATAGGCATTTTTTATTTATCCTTTGTGCTGTACTATATTTTGGGTTATTTTTTAAGTGATAAGATAAAAAGACAATTAACAGAAAAGAAAGCAGAGGAATGGGAAAAGTCAGAAGTTTCGCCGATTTTTCCTGTGAGTAAAAAAGAAAAACAATTATGGGGTTATGTTTCTATAACAGCTGGAGTTACAGAGGAAATTATTTATAGAGGATTTTTAATTTTTGCTTTTACATACTTATTTCCAGAATTATCTGTGTGGATAGTTATTCTTCTTGCTTCTATACTTTTTGGACTTGCACATACATATCAAGGATTTGTAATGGGGGTTCTAAGAACAACAATTTTTGGAGTACTTTTTTCAATCCTTTATATTGGATTAGATTCGATTATTCCGCTTATTTTATTCCACTTCTTATTGGATTATATTGTGAGATTAGGGGATGAAAAATCATAATTGTCAAACGAATGAAGATACTGTATTCTAACTAGGACAGACTTCAAACAGAAGCTGTTAATCTAGCAATTTATGATTAAGTTATCCTTGGTTAGTATACATATTGAAAAGGTGGAGGGTTCAAATGACACCAGAACAAATTGTTAAGAAATTTTTTGAAGAAGTACGTTCAGGGCATAATCCAGATTACGCAACTGAATTAATGGCAGAGCAAGTACTGGCACACCAAGTTATTTCTGAAGAGGAATTAACGGTTTTAAGAACTCCAAAAGACTATGCTGAACATGTAAAAGAAATGATAGAAGCATATGGCAATTTTTCATTAGAAATCCAAGAGTTCATCGTACAAGGAAATAAAGTATATGTACGATGGAAGCAAGTTGGTACACATGTAGGAGAAGTCGATGGATATCAGCCGACAAGTCTTCCGGTTATTGAAATTGCAAGCGCGGTATATAGAGTTGAAGATGAAAAAATAGCAGAATATTGGATTCAAATTGATCGGGCGGGTATCGAAAAACAACTCGATCGTAATAAAAATTAATATCAGTTTAAAAACATCCTTCGGGGTGTTTTTATTTTGCCCTTTAAAATACACTCGCAAATTAGATAAACATGAGTAGGCCATGCCGAATATTGAAATGATTAATTATTAAAATTCACAGCTATTTTTTGAGTTTGTAATATTTAAAAGGAAGCGCTAAATACAACACACCTTCTACTAAAAGTCTTGGCATGAGATAAACTAGTCATTTTAGGACTTTTTTTAGTAGATAAGAAAGGAAGAAAGGAAGAAAGGACATCATTTCGCTCTAAAATGGGCGAGATGTGTCCTTTTAATCTTCTACATTACCGAACGGGCTAAATACATTAACATGTGGAACTTTTCATCCTTAACATGATAATCAAAAAAAGGTCCAGGATCTGTACAATAACCGATATTATCGCTTTGTGTTATTTGAAAGCCATTGACTAATAAATTCTCCTCGATGTAATTTGGATATAAAATGTGTTGGTGAGAATCTGGATATATGGATGAAATATTTTTCAATGATTTGGACGAACTTTCGTAATAAGAGTAACCCCCAACGATGATTGAATCGCTGTGGAAACGGTCTTTTAGAATAGGTATAGGAAACTGTGGATTGAGTAATGAAAAATCATTTGTTGTAAAACTGTCCACAAAAACATCGATACTAAGTGGTTTTAATGGCAGGTTTAAATCGGAATTCAAAATATAAAGTACGTTAAGTAAAGGATTGATACCTTCAATCCTTTTTCTAACCTTCTTGAGCATCTCAAGTGAGTAGCCACTGAATACATAGGATGCACTCAAGTCAAAATTATCACTATATTTGGGTAGTGTCACAAAAGCATCGATGTTGGTTTCCACAATTAATTTGTTTTTCAAATCTATATTTTGCAGTGTTTTTTGAAACCAAAAGTTACTTTTTTCAAACAAATTTATCATCCCGTGATTCATCTCTTTAATTGTTTGTATGTCGTAAAAATAGGACGGGTATGGAGAAATCTCATACAAGTTAGCGGTGATGATAATACCTTCTTCAATAACTGCTTCGTAATCACAAGTACAAGTTAAATAACCATTTTGAATGGAATTATTAATAATCGACACAGCTTTCATTTCAAGTGGGATGTGGCACTTTGGACAATAGAGAATATTTACAAAGGATAGCGGGACACCTTTTAAATATTCCTTTTCGGACGCAGAATTTTTGGTGTGAATCGATTTATCAATTAATTGGATTGCCTTTGATAACTCTTCTTTTTTCTGGATTAACTGGTCCTTTTTATCGATTAGCAAGGTATTGTAGTAGACGAGATCTTCATGGTCCATGAAATTTGTAACACGCTGATACGATAGAATTTGTTGTATTTCTAGCAGTGAAAAATGGAGCTTTTTTAGCTTAGCAATAAAAGTCATATCATCGTGGCTCGATTGATTCATTTGATACTGAGTGTTTTTTTTGTCTGGAAGTAACAAACCAAGTTCTATGTAATAACGAACAGTATCGATTGAAACATCGAAAATCTTTGCAAATGTACCGATTTTCATAGATTTCCCCCCAGTAAAAAAGTGGAGTTACTCCACTTTTTTTTTGAAATTTGTCTAAAAAGTGAACAAAAGACTATTGACCTTGAGTCAGCTCCAAATATTATGATAGCTCTAATAAGTTTAAATAATCAGAATATTGTTAGGGTAATTTTAACATATCAGTCAACAAAGGAGAATTAATATATGGATAAAATGGATAAAATGGATACGCTTTCATTGTGGAAAGCGACTGAAAACAGCTATAAAAAAGAGAATGCTCTTGAAGGAAATCAAGAGGCAGATGTCGTTATTATTGGCGCAGGATTTACAGGTCTTTCTTCTGCGTATCATTTACAAAAATTAGGGCGAAGCGTTATTGTGCTTGAACAAGAATCGATTGGATATGGTGCTAGCGGTCGTAACGGTGGAATGGTCTTACCAGGCTATAAACCAACAATGCAGGAGCTTTCTAAAAAATATGGGTCTGTCGAGGCGGAACAACTAAATAATCTTTCATTGCTTAGTGTTGAGCTAGTAAAAGAAATTATAGAAGAGCATCAAATTAACTGTGATTTTAGAAGGACAGGTCATATTGTAACAGCTTTCAAGGCGAAACATTTTGAAGGATTGAAAGCTGAAAGCGAATACTTAAATAAAAATTTCGGATATGAATCAAGTGTACTTGATAAAAGTCAGTTACATGAAGAGATTGATTCTCCAATTTATCATGGTTGCTTAGTTGACAATTCAAGCTACTCATTCCATCCGTTGAACTATGCAATTGGTTTGGCAGAAGCCGCTAAATCAGTTGGTGCGAAAATCTTTGAGTTTTCGAAAGCGCTATCAATTGAATATGGCCAATCAAGTGTGAAAGTTGTAACAGCAAATGGGGTTGTTACTGCAAGGGATATTATTGTGGCTACAGATGGCTACTCCGGGAAAATCATAAATGAGTTAAACAAAGGTGTACTCCCTATCTCAGCACGTATTATTGCTACAGAACAGCTTCCGGAAGCACTGTTAAATGCCGTTATTCCTAAAGATCGTATGGTTTTCGATACAAGCAATTTTTTATACTATTTCCGTCGTACACCTGATAATCGAATGATTTTTGGAGGGGGGGATATCCGACCAAACTTAGGGGATAGCGTCTACCAGAGTGTTTATAATGCTATGGTTACAACTATGCCAAAATTGGCTGGAAGCAAGATCGATTACAAATGGGGTGGATTTATTGGAGTAACTATGGACACTTTTCCAGTTGTAGGTAGATCTAAAGAAGGTGCCTATTTTGCAACAGGTTATTCTGGACATGGAGCATCGCTTAGCACTTTGTTCGGTAAGTTATTGGCTCAATGGATTGTTACGGGAGATGCAGGAGGATATCGTTTTGAAAAGGAACGTTTAAAAACAATCCCATTTTATAATCAAAAAACGATGTTGGTAAACCTCGCACATATCGGATTCAAAGTGCTAGATAAAATTAGATAAGGGAGAGATACAATTGAAAATTGATATGTTTATTGATGGGAAATGGAGAGAATCGTTATCAAGTGGAAGAAAAGACATTTTAAATCCAGCAACTGGAGAGGTAATGGCTTCGGCTGCTAGTGGAACAGTAGAAGATACAAAATTGGCAATCAAGGCAGCTCGTGTAGCGTTTGATAGTGGCATCTGGTCAAATTTATCAACAGATGAAAGAGCGAATTATCTTTATAAGATAGCAGATCGTCTTAAAGAAAAGGCGGCAGAAATAGCACTTTTGGAAACAGAAAATAACGGTAAGGTTATCCGTGCAACGACAAATGTGGATATTCCCGCTACTATTCAAATCTTCCGCTATTATGGAGACCAGATCAAACTTATTAAAGAGAAATCCTATAACCGCGAGGATTCTTCGGAAACGATTATTACTCAGGAACCGATAGGTGTTTGTGGTTTAATTGTCCCATGGAATTTTCCACTTATGATAGCTGCTCAGTCTATTGCTCCGGCCCTTGCCGCAGGAAATACAGTTGTACTTAAGCCTGCTGAAGTCACTCCTGTAAGCGCATACAAATTATTTGAAATTTTCGAAGAGGTCGGTCTTCCAGCAGGTGTGGCCAATTTGATTTTAGGACCTGGATCCAAAATGGGGAACGAGCTTGCTGAGAGTTTTGAAGTTGACCAGGTAACCCTTACCGGCGGAACAACAGCGGGACAAAGCATATTGCGAGCTGCTGCTGGCAATATGAAAAATGTCACGCTTGAGCTGGGGGGGAAATCACCACTGATAGTATTTGATGATGTGGATTTTGAAACGGCAGTCGAAAATGCAATGTTCGGCATTTTCCATAATGCGGGTCAAGTTTGTACAGCCGCTTCACGTTTACTAGTACATGAGACTATTTATGATAGGTTTGTAGAGAGATTGGCAGAACGTGCAAACAAAATTGTAGTTGGCAATGGGGAAAGTGAGGTTATTGAAATGGGGGCACTTACAAGTGAGTCCCATATGAATGAGGTTTTACAATACATTAAAGTTGGAATTGAAGAAGGCGCAAGATTAGTATGCGGTGGTAATCGCATAACGGAAAATGGGCTTGATAAAGGATTTTTTGTCGCTCCAACGATCTTTGCAGATGTAAATTCGAACATGCGTATTGTTAAGGAGGAAATTTTTGGTCCAGTTCTTGTTGTAGAGAAATTTAAAGATGAGGAAGAGGCAGTCCAAAAAGCGAATGACTCCATTTATGGATTAGCGGCTGCTGTATTTACGGAAGATATGGATCGCGCAAGACGTGTGGTTAGTAAATTGCGGGCAGGAATTACTTGGATAAATAGTTATCACTTAGCTTATATTGATAGCCCTTGGGGAGGGTATAAGCAAAGTGGAATTGGCAGATCATTGGGTGTTGCTGGACTAGAACACTTTATGGAAATGAAGCAGATTAATATTCATCAGAAAGCTAAGCCTGTAGGTTGGTATGAAAATTAAAGTTAACTTGCTACTAAAATTGAATATATAGGGGGATATGCCTATGGGGGATAAAGAAAATCGCCCTTCTCTAAAGAAAGATCAAGGAGAAGTATTAAATAACTTGGAGAAGGATTCAATACTAGGAACAAAAAGTATTCCTTCACTGTATTTTCGGTTTGCTTTAGCGGGAATCATGGCTAACTTGATTCTGGGGGTTTTTGCCCTTATTGATGGTCATTTCGTCGGCTATTTTTCGGTTTTAGAAATTGAAGGGATCGGAATTGGTTTCACAGTAACGGTTATTACTCGTATGGTAGGGATTCTTTTTGGAGTAGGAGCAGGAGCAGTTATTGCTCTCCGGCTAGGTAAAGGGAAGGTAGAAGAAGGTAGATCAATATTGGGTCAAACCCTATGGTTCACACTATTCGTCTCTACTTTGATAGCTGTATTAGGATTGATCTTTGAAAAAGAATTGATGCTATTATTTGGTGCGAGCAGTGAGTCTCTTCCTTATGCGATAGAATACAGCCGCCTATTATGGATTTCACTGCCATTAACGATATTAGCTGTTGTACTTAGTATTTTAACTACTATCGATGAAAAACCTATATTATCCATGTACAGTTGGTTAGTGGCTGCTGTTGTTGCCGTAGTTGTAGAATGGGTAATGGTTACGAAACTTGACATGGGAATGATGGGGTCATCATGGGGCAACACAATTGCTCAATCAATTCCCACCCTACTAATATTATATTTTTGGTTTGGTAAAACAAAACTGAAGCCAAAAATGAAAGATATTAAGATTCAACTCAAAAAAATCGGTGAAGTGGCTTGGACGGGATTTGCCTCTTTCTCGGGTCTAGTTATGATGTTTTTTGCCATAATATTCACGAATAATTTACTTCAAGAATACGGTGGTGGGTTGCACGTAGCCGCTTTCACTATTCAAAACGGCTATATTACAAACCTGCTTTCCTTAGCAGCGCTCGGTGGAATGACAGGACTTCAACCAATCATTAGTTATAATTACGGTGCTGGTAATTTTGATCGTGTTAAAGAGGCCATCAAGTTCGGACTCATTTTTACGACAATATTCTTTGTAATTTCTACTACTATGCTTATCATTTTTGCGGATCCAATAGTGGCGTTTTTCGCCGGCGGAGATCCAGAATTACATCAACTAGGTGTTTGGACAACTATCGTCTTTAATTTATTGTTTACATTAAATGCGATTAATACGCTTATTTCTGGCTATTACGAAGCACAGGAGCGAAACTGGACGGCAACATTTATTGTAGCAAGTAAAATGCTAGTGTTTATGGTCCCGTTAATGTTTATACTTCCGAAATTCTGGGGTGTTGAAGGTGTTTGGTACTCAGCCCCTGTTGCAGAAATACCTGGTGTACTCATCGCCCTTTATTTTATAAGAAAAGAATTTAAATATTTAAATGGAATGAGTGCGAATAAAGAATTCAAATATTTAAATGAAATGAATACGAATAAGCTAAGTTTATAGAACTCTGCTAATCTATCAAACGAAAGAGGGATGTTAAAAATGTTTTTTGCGAAAGAAGTAACAGAGGAAGAAGCTAAACAACTAAGTGTTGATACGTGGGAACCATGGGTAGGTGAAACGGATAAAGGAATGTGGCACCTAGAAGAACAAGAGGTTTTCTATGTAACAGATGGAGAAGTGTTCATTACCGTTGACGAAAAAAAATATCATCTTACGAAGGGATGGGTAGCTTCTTTAGCTAAAGATCTAGTCTGTGAATGGGATTGTCCTGTCCTTGTAAAAAAGAATTTTATATTAAACCAAGAAATTGATTTGAAATAAATATTGGAGGTGTACTATGGGAGTAACAAAAGTGGAAGCTGAAGTTGTATTTATTAATGGAGAAGTAATCACAGTAGATCAAAAGAATACAGTAGCAGAGGCTTTAGCTGTTAAAGATAATCGCATTATCTTTGTAGGTTTAAATAGTAAGGTTAATAGTTTTATAGGAGAAAAAACGACTGTCATCGATTTGCAAGGAAAAACACTTCTTCCTGGATTTATAGATTCTCATATTCACTTAACGTATTATGGATTGAATCAGTTGGCGATAAATTGTAAAGCTGAGCATATCGATTCCATTGAGGTTTTATTAGATGATTTGAAAAAGAAATCCTTAGAGACGCCTAAGGGTGAATGGATACGGGCTTTTGGATTCAATGAAACCGCTGTAAAGGAAATGAGGTATCCAACAATCGATGAACTGAATGCAATTTCAGTAGAACATCCAATTATGATATCGCGTACTTGTAATCATATCAGTGTTTTAAATAGTAAAGCACTTGAACTAGCGCAAATAAACGAAAATACACCAGATCCTGACGGGGGAGTTATTGAAAGAGATCTTGAAGGGAAATTGACAGGAAAATTAATTGAAGCAGCAAATATGGAAATGAGCGATGTTGCAAGACATACAGAAGATGAACAAAGACAGGCTGTAAAAATTGCATCAGATCATTTCATTGCTTCGGGCTTAACAAGTGTCCATGATGCTGGAGGACAAGGACCTGATAGTTTCCGCATACTGCAACAGGCTGTGAAAAGCAGGGATATTCGCGTCAGAGTATACGCAATGATATGTCAGATAAATAACTCCCAAGAATTTGTCCATAAAATGATGGAATCTGGTGTAGTAACTGGTACAGGAGATGAAAGATTTAAAGTAGGACCGGCAAAAATGTTTACAGATGGAAGTAGCACTGGGCCTACCATTGCGACCCGTAAGCCATACGACAGTGACCCAAACAATTATGGCATTCTATATCAAAGTGAGGAAGAAATTTACGAAGTTTTAGGAGAAGCACATAAAAAAGGATATCAACTCACTGTACATGCACAAGGTGATAAAGCCATTGAAATGTATTTAAATTGTGTGGAAAAGGCGATTGAGGAATCACCAAGAACAAACCATCGCCATCGAATTGAGCATGCGGGAATCTCATCGCCAGATTTACAAGAAAGAATGAAAAAACTTGGAATTATACCGATTCCAAATCCTCCATTTCCGTATGAATTCGGAGAGATTTATGTAAGGCATTACGGTGATCGCGTTCAACATATGTACGCTGCCCGTGATTATATTGATCAGGGGATCATAGCAGCAGGTGGATCAGATGCGCCAGTTACTGATATTAACCCTTTATTAGGAATTCATGTTGCTGTTAATAGAAAAAGCCAGTCGGGTATGGATATTGGTTCCAGTCAATGCATAAGTGTTATGGAGGCTATAAAACTATATACATGGAATGGTGCTTATGCGAGTTTTGAAGAAGATATAAAAGGGAGCATCGAGGTTGGTAAGTTAGCCGATTTAGTAGTCCTTAATGACAGCATTTTAAATGTCAGCCCAGACCAAATTAAAGATTTAAAAGTAGAAAAAACTATGATCGATGGTGAAATGATCTATTCTAAAGAAAATTTTGTGGAACTAAATCGAGTATAGATTATTAAATGATAGTATGCTGAATACTCCTATACGCCAGTTTGTATGTATAAAAATCACGTGATTTGTACCTATTGGTGAACCTTACTATGAACGGAACCCCGAATAGTGGACCTATTCGGGGATTTTTGTGTTATTAAAGGGCAAAATCCTATTATACTTTCATCTGAGAATTTGTGGTTTGCGTCCTGATTTAGACCTTGTTTTTTTGATCTCCATTAGTTTTCAGTGACATTTTATTAAGGAGTGAAGATATATTTGATTCAGAAGGGCAAATGAAAAGTGGCATGACGTGAATCTTGTCATGCCACTTTTTTTAATTGGGTGGAATTGTATTTTACAAAGGTTTGCATTTTAGGAATATATTAAGTTAAGATGGGCAGGTTCAATGCCCTTCTTAACCAATTATTCAAATTTACGAGCGAATACAAGTATTGCTATGACGATTTGGTACTTTGCGTAATCCAACTTACTCAGTTAGACTTATGGGAAAACGCCATTGTGGAAGTTCTTTCCATAATGGCGTTTATCAAAATAACTCTCATTTTCTAAATATCAGATTTACATCTGAAGAAGGTGTATGCGGTCTAATCATTCGCTTTTTGCACGCCCTTAATCAATATGAAGTGATTGCCAACAGCTTTGATGAGTATTTACAGGATCTTATTGACGATGGTTTCATTTTTCTGGAATCCGAAGAAGAGTAACCTTTTGTAATCTAGTATTGACTGAAATAAAGTCACGCTTTTTATAAAAAAGATGCGAAGGATTGTGGATAAAATACCCTTAAACAAACGAGGGCAAGAGTTGTTTAGGCATTACTATGGTATTTGTGTTATTTTTTACACATACTGTATAATTCTAAGTGAGATTTATTTTGGGAGGTGAAAATTTGTTATATTTAGCTTTATTTATTGGTGTCGTTACAATTGTAATTTCGGTTAAGCTTACTCAAGCTTTTAAATTATCAAGCATTTGGGGGGTACTTGGTCAAATTTGTGCTTCACTTGTAATAATAATGGTCGGCAAACTCGAGGTTAGTTATATTAGTTTAGGTGATTACTTCGAATTAGGATATTTGACGGTTCCATTTACTTTATTACTTCTTGTAGGTTTTACAAATGTAATGAATATAGAAAAAGTGCAAAATCCTTCAATATTGCTGCTGCCATTCGTTTCTTTAGTTTTTTTCTCAATAGCAGCTTTCTTCATAGGTCATCCATTTGTTTTAATAACGGGGATTTGTTCCAGTTTAACGCTTATGTTTATTCTGCTATACGGCTATTATACTGGTAAAGTATTTGTGGGGAGAACGCTTAATACGTCAATAGGTTTCATAATAGCTGTGCTTTCAATATCCCTCATTGAAACATCTATTGTAACAATTTATATTCCGGTATTTACTTTAGTACTACCATTCACTTTATATTATTTAATTCAAGATAAAATTACGAATGTACAATCAATTACAGTTAGCTTTTTAACAGCTAATTTATTTGGTGTATTAATGTACATAGTTCCTTTTAATACAATATGGTATTTCATTGTTGGGTTAACTAGTATTTTGGTTATCACTCAATTTTCACGTAAATATCGCTTTATTTAGAAACTCAAACTTTTTTATAAAAACTTTATACTTAGTTTGAAAGATTAACTCCATTTTGATCAACCTTTTTTCAAAATGAAGTTTTTACATTTGCTGTTAAATAAAGGTTGAAGGGGATTTTTCCCTATATAATAAAGTCGTACCGTTTAAAACAAAGTTGCATCGTTTTGCCCCTTTTATGTTTTGACTAAAGGGGTTTTTGTGATCTTTCTTTATGTTAAAGACAGAAATATGTACTTCTTTTTTTGTGTTCTATCAAGCGTGTTGATTAGGAAAAAAATAGGTTTATTATTGAGTGGTAAAAGGATTTTTTTGTTATCACTTTGCCAATATATTTCCATTTTAACTGATTGTAGCGTAGGGCTACTCGACTCCCGCGGGAAAGCGAGACAGACGAGACCCTGCACGGAGCAGAGCGGAGGAAGCGGCTCGACGCTCGCCCGCAGGAAGCCTTGCTCTGCGCGAAAGCGAAGCGTCAGCGGCAAAGCGAGTAGCCCGTAGCGGAAATCAGCCTCTTTGAATGTATAAAAATGGTTAATCAACACGCCTGGTGTTCTATTTAGTTTTTTGGGATTAAAGGGATTAAAAAGTATTTTGTTGAATAACATGGAGAAGCAAATATAGAGAATAGATGGAATTTATGAGGGGGAAGCTTTGTGACGAAAATTGCAATTATTTCAGATATCCACGGGAATAAAACAGCATTAGAAGCAGTTTTAAAAGACATTCGACTAAGGAAGATAGAAAGAATTTTTTGTTTAGGTGATTTAATCGGCAAAGGTCCCCAAGGTTCTGAATGTATAGAACTCATCCAAAAGAACTGCGAACGAGTAGTTCGAGGCAACTGGGATGTATTTATTCAATCACCCACTGATAATGATTTTATACAGTGGTTCAAAGATAGATTAACAGAAAAAGATTATCAGTACCTAAGTTCGTTACCATTTAATATTGATATTGAATTAAATGGACAATTAATAAGGTTTTTCCATGCTTCTCCAAGAAGTGAATTTGAACGTATCTCGGTAAGTCATCCAATTGAAAAGCGTTTATCTATGTTTGAGAATAGTGAAGCAACAAATTCAATCAATTACAATAAAATCCCTGACATTGTATTCTACGGAGATATACATACAACCTTTTTACATACATATAAAAAGGGTATTCTGTGTAACGTTGGCAGTGTTGGGAATTCACTTGACTTAACTTCAGCTTCATATGCGATCCTAGATGCAACACATTCAAACAATGCCATTCAATTTATTAGAGTAGATTATGACAGGCAGGCTGAACTTATAATTGCAGAAGAGTTGGGTTTGCCCGATTTAGATAAATATTATGATGAAATTATGTTTGCAAATTATCGAAATGCTTAGTGATGTTTTTATTCAATAATCGGCGCGACACAAGAGATGCAATAAGGCTTTCGAGAAAGTCTGTACTGATTGGTATATAGCTTAACAAATCAATTTTATCACGCGTGTTGATTATCTAATTTCTTCCAATAAAAATTATACAAAAAGAGAGATTCTCATGTAAAATGTTAGTTACTACACAAACAATTACGAAATGAGGAATCTCTCTTGAACAAGAATAACACGATTTTTACACTCATTCAAACCTTTCTTTCAGAGGAAGAATGGCAATCAATCTTAAGCGAATTCGGTTATGTAGAAACAGCACGAAAATGTACAGTTCCCACGCTCATTTCGTATTTAATTGGTGCTGCCACGAACGAGTGGAAAAGTTTACGCCACGCAGCGGATGTGGGTCCAAGTAACGGTCTTGTTTCGGTGAATCATTCATCGCTTTCTAAACATTTAAAGGCACTTGATTATGGCATCATCAAACGAATTTTTGAAGTGATTGTCGGGAAGCTCAACCGTGCAGCTCGTCGTAAATTGAAATTGCCGAAAAGATTATTAGCCGTTGATTCAACTACCATTACAGTAGGCAAAACAAGATTACCTTGGGCTGTCTATCACGGCGAACGTTCAGGAATCAAATTACATGTTAGTTTTACTAATGAAACTGCGATGCCCTTAAAAGTCGTAGAAACAACCGGTTTAAAACATGATGGTCCCATTGGCGAATTCCTTGAAGATAAAAGGTTTATCCTCGTTTGTGACCGTGCCTACTTTTCTATTGATAAAGTCGATCGCTACCTGAAAGAATATCAACATTTTGTGTTACGTTTAAAAGACAATGTGCAATTAAATCGCAAAAAATCGCTCCAAGGTAGTCGTACCAACGATTCCAATGTGACAGCTGATTTTACTTGTACGCTTGGGACGCCACAAAAACAAACGAAAAAACGCCATCGTGTCGTTCAATTCATAGATCATGAAGATAAAGAAATACGTGTCGTGACAAGTTTAATGGATATCACCGCTGAAGAAATTGCCAACATGTATAAGTCACGTTGGGCGATTGAAAATTTTTTCCGTTGGATTAAACAAAACTTGAACGTACCTGTTCTATTCGGAACAACAAAAAATGCTGTATTCAATCAGCTATTCGTAGCCCTTATTGCCTATGTTTGTTTGAAATTTCTTCATACACAAGGGAATAAGAAAAATAATATCAAACCCTTATCATTCGTAGGTTTTACACGGATGTTTCTTTGTGCTGCCCTGCCAATAGAATGGCGAATCAGGGTGAAAGAAATCCTGGTGTTTCATTGGAACATAAATCATTCAACTACTGTATAATTTTGGTTAATCAACACGTGTGCAATTTTATATTTTATTATTTGGAGGACGAAAGAATGGATTTGGTAAATAATTTTCTAAACGGCTTAAAAGCAGCATTATCAACAGATGAGTTAGAGGCACTAAATACAGCGTGCGGTGCTACAAAAGAGGATATTGATACACTAAGGTCAGAATATCCAAATTGTCCAGAATCACTAATCTGTCTACTTGAAAATATTGATGGTACATATTGGCGGAAACAAAATTGCAATTTGTATTTTAGGATCAGATGTTGAAGAAGGTAAATATCCATATTATTTACTGTCTACACAGCAAATGCTCGAAAGTTCAAAAGAAGAAGAAGACATCTCCTATCTTTTAGAATACCAAGATGACGAGGAGGCTGTTGACCCTAAGATAAATCCGGAGGGACTTCTCCCAGGGACGTATATTCATTTTTCTGACTGTATGAACAATGGTGGTTCATCGAGACTCTTTATTGATTTTAACCCTTCCGAAGAAGGTATATGCGGTCAAATCATTCGCTTTTTGCACGACCCAGATCAATATGAAGTGATTGCCAACAGCTTTGATGAGTATTTACAGGATCTTATTGACGATGGTTTCGTTTTTCTGAAATCCGAAGAAGAGTAACCTTTTGCAATCTAGGTATTGACTGAAAAAAAGTCACGTTTATTAGGGATGCTGTAATTGTGACGGATTTTGGATAAATACACTTAAACACACGAGGGAAAGAGTTTGGGAATCAAAATAATAGAAAGAGACCAAAAGGGGGGATTTCTAAATGAATAATAACTATATTGAAAACATTCAATCGTTATATTCTGACCTTTCCATTGAAGACTTTTATCCTAATGAAATTGGTCAGAATAATGATGTGTTAATTGTAAACAAATCTTTGGTTTTTAGATTTCCAAAATATAAAAATGGAATAATTCAATTAAGAAGAGAGACGGAAATTTTGAAATACATTAAAGGTATCGTCTCCATTCCCATTCCGAATCCGATTTATCAGTCTTTTGAAATGCTAGAACCGGGTAAGGTCTTCACTGGCTATAACCTAATAAATGGTGTTCCTTTGTGGAAGGAAAGTTTAACAGGTATTAAGAGTGTTGAATTGGTTAAAAGGTTGGCAAAACAACTTGTTTCTTTTCTTGTAGAACTTCATTCTATTTCAGGAGAAAAAGCAAGTCGAGATTTGAAACTGAAGGTTCGTAATCCTAATGAAGAGATGTATAACCTGAATGATAAGATTCAAAATAAATTATTTCCTTTTATCAGAAAAGACGCTCAAAAGGAAATATCAGAATCCTTTGAAATGTTCCTGAAAGGGGAAGCATTCTCAAATTTAGAAATAACACTTATACACGGAGATTTCGGAGCATCTAACATCTTGTGGAATCCAGAAACAAGTATGATTTCAGGGATAATAGATTTTGGTGGTTCCGGTTTAGGAGATCCAGCGTATGACTTTGCTGGAATACTCTCCAGCTATGGTGAAGATTTTTTTGATATGTGTATAAACCTATATCCTAACGGTAATGCAATATCTGAACGAGTTAAATTTTATAAAAGTACATTTGCTTTACAAGAAGCATTGCACGGGATGGAGAATGACGATAGACAGGCTTTTGAAAGTGGAATTAAAGATTATAGATAGATTGCTTGCTTGTTCAATTAAGTGAGCCTAAAGCCCCCCCCTTTAGTTAAAGAAGAAACACGACAAACAATCTATTTATTAAACTTCAAGCCTTACAATCCGTTATTTACCCCACGGTTGTTCACCATATCTTTTTAGCATCACGACTTCACCATCAGTTTTTTTCAATCGATTGTAAACATACTTAATTTTGTATTCGTTGTATTTTTCTAATTCGATTTTATCGTAAAAATTCTTCGATAAATACAACTCACGTTCATCAATTAAAAGATAGTATTCACCATTTTTTTCCACGATATTTTGTTCATCAATTTTAACTGTTTTTTCAATTAGAACATCACTAAGAGTATAAAAAACCGCTGCAAATATTCCTACAAAAATGAAGATTAAAAAGATTACGAATAACTTACTTTTACTCAAGTGACTCACCTCATTAACTTTGGTATTTAATGCTAATTATAATCAATTCATACCAGAATTTCAAAATTAATCAGATTATTCGCAAAAATAAACTGACCAGTTAGTTTAAATGAAATTTTTCACAAGATAAACTTCAAGTATTCATTAAAAAACCACCTTAAAAAATAACTAGAGAGGTGATTTTTATCAAACTTATTGGCTCATCACCATAACATGTGATTGATTTCCGTTCCGACTGGGCGCTTGGTAGCTGCCGCTTTGCTTTCGCTACAGAAAACATTTGTAGCTGCCGCTTTGCTGTCGCTTCAGAAAACATTTGTCGCTTTCGCGCAGATAAAACATTTGTTGTTGTTGTTGTTGTTGTTGTTGTTGTTGCTGTTGCTGCCGCTTCGCTTTCGCACAGATAAAACAATTGCTGTCACTACGCTGTCGCACAAAGCAAAGCTTCCTGGGGGGGCGTCTGTTGAGCCGCTTCACTCGTGGTGCACGATTTAGACTTGATTAAATTCTATTCCAGATGACCATAAATTGTGCTGCTTCAGATTCTAGAGCAATTAGGTGGTCTTCGGTGGAGGGGGTATCTGAAATTAATTTACCTTTTTGGACATTTAAAATGGCAGGTTTTACATCAGGAGCATGCTCAATGGTGAATTCAGATTGATTTAATAGTGTCAAAGATGAGCGACATTTGTTTTTATCAATTCGCTCGTCCTTCCCTTTGAAATATAACTTGATTAAGTGGGGAACTCCGTCAATTTTTAATCCTAGTTCTGGTGATGAACGAACAGTTATATATTCGCTATACCAATTGGATTTGCCTGGTTCAAACCATTCAACTTCTTTATTTTTAATAAATTTTAAATGTGCTTTAACTGCTTCAAGGTAATTTTTCTGTTTAGCTTCAGAAACCTTTTGAGCAATAGAAAGCAGATAATCATTACTAAATTTGTTCTGATGGAATTTTCGGATACCATCTCGTAAAGGTTTCCAGTAATCAAAAGCAGGATTGTATTCATCTTGATATTTTATTTGTCTAACCATTGAAGTTTTACCAGTAACGCCTTTGAAAGTAAAGTCTGTAAATTGAGTAAGACCGATCGAGACTTTTTTTGAAGACATTCATAACAACTCCTTAATTTGTAAATATTCGATAAAAGAAAGGACCCTTTAGAAGGTTTTACCTATGAATCAATTACAAATTATAGTGTATGACAACTGTCGTGTATTAACGACAGTTCAATTAGCTGATAGTTACAAAATCTAATGTAAAAAGTAATTTCAAAGAATTTCACTCGTAATAAAGATCGCAATAAAGAAGGGAAACATTTGATTCACCTTACTGAAGAGGAGTTAAACTATTTAAAGCCATTTATCAAAATGATAGTGGCTGTCATGATGTTCGGAATGGTGTTTTATCAATTTTAGGGGAAGGGTTTATATGGTGGATGCTATGACAATCCAACAACGAAAGACATTTTACGGAGCTATCGGTGCAATGGAAACAATTCTGATCATAGAAGATTATGACATATCTATATAGAGAGCATAAGACATCTTTCGTAAATTAGAGGCTACTGCCTAGTCAAAACTGGTTTATGTAGAAATGGATAAGATCTTCAATAGTCTTAAACAGTTGGAGGTGTAGAATGTTCAGGTTTAAAAAGAGGGACAAGCTTTTGTTGCAAGAACGGTTAAGTTTCTGTTAATGAGTGGTGGTTCCGATGGAGAAGTAGTTGGTGAACTATCTAAACATGGTTGTGATTCAAAAACAAAAGGAGTTTTGTGTGAAATGTGTGTTAATCGTTATAGTCATTGGTTTACCAATCATATTTCATGCTGGTAATAAAAAGTAAAGCTGCTTAACAGTTTCCTGTTAAACAGCACATGGATAATGTAAATATAAAACATAAAAAGGAAAAAGTCAACAGTTTTTTGCGCTTGCTAATTTTGTCAAGCAGTTCCTAACACCTTTTCTCAGATTGGTGAGCCAATACATTAAGAGTTGCTTGATGGTTAGGCCATATAAGATATGGTGTTAATGCTTAAAGCTGTAGGAAGCACTTAGCGATCTACTCCATGCCCATTTTCAAAATTAAAGATGAATGGCTAATGGTTTTAAAATAGGCAAGGTAAAGCTGCAGTTAATGAATGGTACAAACGTTGAAATAAATATGTACAAAAATGCTTGTTTAACTAAGTACATTTTTGATTTCCTCTGTATATTACAACTTTAAGGGGGTAGCGAGCATGAAAGCTTGACCAGTTAGCCATTGATGTTATTCAGAAAAAGGCCAGGGTTTGAATTTTTGCTATAATAATTGTATTATAATAATTTGTAATTTTAAGTTTCCTTATTTAGGATAAAAGAGGAGGATAATAAGTTCAAATATGGATTAGTTACATAAAAGTGGCTCATCACCATAAGTTGTGGATGACATTTTTAAAAATATATGCACTGTATATTAGTTGATTGGAGTGGAGACTGGGCGACTCCTAGGGGATTAGCGTCACAGATGAGACCCTGGAGCGAGCAACGCGAGTGAAGCGGCTCATCGGACGCCCCCTGGAAAGCGCCCAGTCGGAACGGAAATCAACCACACGTATTTGGTGAAGAGCCTTAAAAGTGTAGAGGGAGGAATTAATTATGAAAGAAGCTAAAGACTTTGTATTTTTCTGGGGAAAGCAAGATGTATTTTCTAACTTTTATTACTCACCATTTAAGCATCAAGGACAACTTTTTAAATGGAGTGAACAAGCTGTAATGTATCGTAAAGCTAAATTGTTCGGTGCTGATAAAATCGCACTACAAATTATAAGAGCGCAAACACCGGACGAATGTAAGAAGCTTGGACGCAGCAGACAAATTCCATTTGATAATAAAGTTTGGGAAGAAAATCGAGAAAAAGTATATTATGAAGTACTAGTTGACAAATTCTCAAATCCAAATTTAAAATCAATACTTACAAATACAGGTAGTAAAACGTTAGTAGAAGCTAGCCCATTCGATAAAATATGGGGAATAGGTATCGACTGTAATCATCCAGATGCAACAAATCCATCTAAATGGAGGGGATTAAATTTGCTAGGTAAAGTTCTTGAAAAAGTTAGAAAGACTATAATTGAAACGGAATAAACTTTAAGTATAAAGAAGTCTACAAAAATCAAAGAAGTTTAAATATTCGTTTAATGGCTCGCTGTTAAATCGATATTCGAAAAGAGAAGAAGATATTTACTGTTTGCAATAGATGATTACATTGGATCAGTCAGAGATTGCTTAGTGTTTGAACAGATAAACACCCAAAAGAAATCATTGAGTGTAAAAAAGGTTATAGACAGAATGTGTCCTTTAACAAATATAAAGGAGTATAATTTTAATGAAGAATAATTTGTTTGGGTGTTTTTTTCTTATTGCAACTCTCTTTATTGAAATTTTATTTTTAAGTATACTAGCTTCAAGTCAAGGAAACCCAATCGTATATCTTGTTATGACTGTCTTAGTGACTATTATTGTTTTAATATTAATAAAACTAAAAAAGAGTGGTATTGCACTATTGCTTGCTTTATTGTTTATAATGTCACTTCCTTTTCCAGTTTTTCTAAAACATAAGGAAGAGATGAAACTAAAGCATGAAGAAAAGTATAACCAAACAGAAACTGTAGACACACATAACACAGATATAAAATAAAGATTAAAACACGCTCAAAAAAATTCATAAAATCCCATATTCATTGGGATGGCCCAGGTAAAGAAACCAAGTAGGGCAATCGGGCCAAGTAAGAAATTATAAACCTTGGTTGGCAAGATTTTCCCGAATAAGCTTTAAAAATCGCTATACATACTACCATAACACAGGTTCTTTTGGGAAATTAGATTAATTATAAAACCTTAAAGCGAGTACAAGTTGCAAAAAAGCACAGTACTCGTTTTCTCTTTTGATCGTTAGCTAGCTACATAAAATGTCTAAACTAATAAAGCAAGGCACTCATGAAAAAAGTAAGTACCTGATGAAAATCCCATTTTTCAGTCGAAAGGTTGATGTGGAAGGGTATAACTTTTAATATGATAATTTGTAAATACATGGTGAAAAGGAAAGTGTTACATATGCGAATAAAGTCCATTTCTTTACAAACTGATCATTTAAAAGCTTTGAAAGAATTTTATATTAATCAATTAGGGTTTCAATTGATAACTGAAAATGAAGAAACCTTTCAAATTCAAACCGGTACTAGTATTTTAGAGTTTACCGATAGAGATACAGAAAGAAACCCCTTTTATCATTTTGCCTTTAATATTCCAGCGAACCAATTTAGAGAAGCGAAATCTTGGTTGAAGAACAAAGTCACGCTTTTAACAGAAGATGGAGAGGATGAGGCAAATTTTTCACATCTGCCAGCACATGCAGTTTACTTTGAGGATCCAGCGGGTAATATTGTTGAATTTATAGCTCGTTATGGTATAAACGAGGAAAGTTCAGAGCCTTTTACTATTAATAGTATTTTAAACATTAGTGAAATTGGTCTTATAGTTGATGATGTGTTAAAGGCTGGAGAAGAATTAAGTAAAGCTCATATATTCGAAAGAGATAACCAACCATTAAATGGTGAATTCTTAAATTTTATGGGAATAAGAGAATTAGGAGTTTTTATAATCCTCGCACATCCCGGAAGAAGATGGATTTTTTCAGACAGATTTTCTACCATTTTTCCTCTCAAGATTTCAGTCGATAACGGAAGAACAATAGTTGTCAATGATAAAGGTAATTTTATGATTAAAGAATGATTTTTTAATTTTTGGTTTCAGCCAATCGAAAATAAAATACGTCTTTGAAGCGGAAATTAAAAAACGGGGGAAGAATAAATTAAAGAATTGTTGGCACTAATCGAATAATTTCATCAATTTACAATGTCCTCATTTTGTATAAACATGTTGAAAAAAGAACATCTGTTTGGTAATATGAGAGTAAATAGTAAATGGGGGGAATATGATGAGTAATTGTAATCTTATACTTCGGAATGTAGTTGAAGATGATCTTCCTGTTTTTTTCAAGCATCAACAAAACCTTGAAGCAAACTATTTGGCTGCCTTTACTAGCAAGGACCCCAGCGATTGGGATAGCTTCATTTTACACTGGAACAAAATTCTTACAAATAAAGATATTATTAAGCAAACGATTATAGTCGAAAATAACGTAGTTGGACATGTTCTATGCTTTGAGCAGTTCGGAGAATCAGAAGTTAGCTACTGGATTGGAAATGAATATTGGGGAAAAGGGATCGCAACCAAAGCTTTACAGGAATTTCTAAAACATGTTACAAACCGTCCCCTTTATGCTCGTGCTGCTAAAGACAATATAGGGTCTCTAAAAGTTTTACAGAGATGTGGATTCACGATTACAGGCGAAGACATCGGTTTTTCCAATGCACGCAATAAAGACGTACAGGAGTTTATACTCACCCTCAATTAAAAATGAAAGTATGTTACTTTTTATTTAATAGGGGTATACGACGGTTACTAAAGAGAATTGGGATGAAGAAGTAGCGAAAAGGCTGCTTCTTTTTAGTTCGTGGATAATTTTTTATATTTTTCAGAAAAGTCTTGACACTATTTTCGCATATATTTATATTATATATAACCGAACAGTTATGTATGAAGTGAGGGATGATCATGCCAAATGTTTATCGAGCATTAGGGGATTCAACGCGACGCCATATTTTAAGTATGCTTAAACAAGGAAGTAAAACTCAAAAGGAGATAGTTGAAGCATTTGATATCTCTCAACCAGCAATTAAGAAGCATTTGAATATTTTATTGGAGGAAGGAATTATTTCAGAGAGCTTGAATGGGAAATATCGTATCTATTCAATAAATCTCGACACACTCCAAATTGCCTATCATGAAATGCTTCAAAACATCGGAGAACTACTTGATGATCAACTCATAAGTCTAAAAAATTATGTTGAAAAAGGAGAGTTTCGAGATGAAGAAAAATGAAAATTCTGTAAAGAGAGAAATTGTTGTTAACGCACCTTTGAATAAAGTTTGGGATGCATTGACTAAGCCTGAGCATTTAAACCTTTGGTATACAAAAAATGCTAACATAGAATTTCGTATAGGCGGAAGAGGTTATATGAATCATGGCTGGGGGGCAACATCTGAGGGTATATTCACAGAAATAGATACAATGAAACGCTTTGTACTTCAGAGCATTGATGGGGATTTTACTACTATTACATCTTTGGAAGAAATTGGGGATGGTATTAAAGTGAGTATTGAATATCAGGCTTCTTTTATTGGTGAAATGAATCAATCTACAAAGGAAAATATGTTATTTGGTACAAGTCAATTTTTAGAAAATCTAAAGAGCGTTTATGAAACTGGTACTGATAATCGTTCAAAGTTTTGGAAAGCATGGATTGGTATTGCACACACAACAAACAAGGGTGAGAGAGGGACAAGGGTTTTACAGGTGAAGGAAGGATCGGTAGCTGCAGCTGCTGGAATTAAACCTGAAGATATTATACTAGAAATAGATGGCGAAGCAATCGAAGGATATGAATCTTTCGAAAGAACATTGAATAATAAAAATGTTAATGGCAATGTTACGTTAACGATAGAAAGTAAAAATGAAAAATCACAGGTAAACTGTCTTGTAGATGCTTATCCTGTCCCTTATTAAATATTTAATTAAAATACGGGAATAGTAATTGCTTTCTTGGGTTCTTTTTTGAACGGCTAAAATAACTTTTGATATTATGGTTATAGGGGAAAAACAGAACAAGACGGTATCGAGGCAAACATTACTATAGGCTGTTGGTGGCGTAGGTGATCTAATTATACAGGAGGCAATTAGACGTTCAAAACCTAGTCGACAAGGTTACTGGTGATAGTGAGGTATAAGTGTATAGCTGGATGCGGGGCGGACGCTCAAAACATTGGATAGGTTAAATTATGGGGTTAAGTCATACACATATTCAAAATATTAAAGATAATATCGTTGAGCAGATGATGGGGTAAGTGATAAGGGGCTAAATTGCCCCTTTTTATACATCGACGGTTTCGATATAAAACTCAGTTATCTCAGTTTTTTCAGCATTTGTTTTAGCTTCGCAAAAAAGTATTATTGGACTTTCTACACCGTCAAACCATAAATATACTTCTGTACTAAAACCGCTATTATCATTATATTTGTATACATTTATGTCCATTTCTTCATCGCTAGGTGGTAAAGTAAGAGTACCTTGCATTTGAAAAACTTCTTTTAAAAACTCCTCATTTTCATCGTTAATTTTATTCTCTTCTTTAAGTTTATCGTAACGAAGGTTTACTAGATCAACGAGTGTTTCTTTAGTTAAATGCATTACTTTTTCTTCTAAAGTCATTAATAATTGTCTCCTAAACTATGAAATATTTAATATCATATTATCATTAATGAGCTACATATTACTACAGTTGCCATACTTCCACAGGGAGTAAGAGATGTTAATTGAAAGGGAGGTCGGACAGGTGAGGTTTAAGTCATTTATAGCAAGATTAAAATTAATGTCTACGGAGGAATGTAGAATGATAGAAGATTATACAATTTTAATTATGAGTGGATTAGCAACTATTAGCCGAGTACCAGCACGACATAAAGATGTAGACTTAGCAACGTTGGGGCTAGACTCTTTTAATTCCTCTGATTCTAAAAAAAATTGTTCCACATCTTGGCCATATACTTGTTCTAATGTCATTTTCTTTTTTTTGAAAATGATTTAATCATTATCATTCTTAATAATTTCCCACATCTTCCGTAACTTCTGTAAATCTTCTTCACGGCTCTTTGATAATTCCTTCTAGCATTTTTAGGGGAGGGCTGCTAGAAAAAGCCTGGAACTCAGCTCCGTATTTTTCAGGTCGTAGAGGAGAGTTCGGCTATTTGATTTATCTTAAAAAAATTTCTCTGTGTCTTCAATTTTAGAAATAAGGTTAGGTATGTCTCTAAATGATAGGTTGTTTAGACAACTTTTCAAAAAGTACGTAGTCTCATTATTTCTTTTATTTAATCTGGAACCTAATCGTGCGTTAATAAAACCAGTCTCTTTAAGAATAGGGTTTTCATCCAAAAATTTTTCTATTTCGTTTGATTTAACCGTATATAGTTTTATATCTTCCATTTGATTAACATACTGACCAATTAAATACCCAACTATAGTTGTACCCTGTGTTATAACGGATGAAATAAAGAAATCACTTAATGGATTACCTTTTTCAACTGAGTATTCTTCTGATGTTAGATTTAATAATTTTATGTAAGAATCTGGATTGGGCAGTACGATTGTTACTCCCTCGAACTCTTCAAACTTCCCTAGTGAATCAATTTCGTCCTGAGTATAGTAAATCTTTTTATCATCTTTTGTAATACCTTCTACTCTAGTAGCAGAAACTTCAGGAGGTCGTAATGTATCAATATTAAATTTTTCACTAATTACTTCAGATATTGCCTCTTGAATACTTTTAACTATTAAAGGTCGGGAGGTGTTGTCCTTTAATAGCACCATTATTGAGGGAGGATTTTATTTATATTGTTAGAAATGATGAATTTGTAATAAACGGAAATAGAGCATTTTGTAAAATACATCCTCAAGAAGAATTATTTCATAGACAATTTGACATAGAAAATCAAGATAAAGCATTTCAATTGTACCGAGAAGAATATGATATAATTTCACCCGATGAAATCAAAAAATTACGTGATAAATATAATTTAAATCAACGTGAATTTTCTCAATTACTTGGATTTGGAGAAATAACAATTTCAAGATATGAACGTGGTTCTCTACCTACATTAGCACAAAACCAAATAATAAAAGATAGTACTGATCCAAATACAATGTTAAAATTATTGGAAAAAAATTCAGAAAAAATTAGTGAAACAAAATCAAACGAATTAAAAATAATCTTAGAAAATTTGTTACAAGAGAACAAATATGAAGAAAGAATAATAAGTACTATTAGAGATATTTTTCACCATGATCCAGATATATATAGTGGGAACAAATCATTTGATTTTAATAAATTTTCTAACATGGTTTGGTTTTTTTCTAAAAAAGATAGACCGTATTTAACTAAATTGAATAAATTAATGTTTTATGCAGATTATTATTTCTTTAAAAAATATAGTGAATCTATAAGTGGAGGAAAGTATATAAGGGATTATTATGGTCCAGTACCTGAGAAATTTCAAACTCTTTATGATAACGTAAAAGACATAGAAATAGTTGAAAACGAACATGGATCTTATATAAATCCTATTAGCGATAAATCCGAAAAAGAAATATTTAATGATCAAGAACTAGAGATTTTGAATTTTGTTTATAAAAAATTTAAAAACATGTATGCAAATGAAATAAAAGATTTTTCGCATGAAGAAAAATGTTGGATTGAAATATCAAATAAAAGTTTAATTCCTTACTCTTATGCTGAAGATTTAGATATGAATAGAAATATAATATAACAGGTGTGTTGATTATCCATTTTTATACACCCCAAGAGGCTGATTTCCGCTACGGGCTACTCGCTTTCCTGCGGGCGAGCGTCGAGCAGCTTCCTCCGCTACGCTCCGTGAAGGTTCTCGCCTGTCTCGCTTTCGCGCGGGAGTCGAGTAGCCCTACGCTACAATCAGTTAAAATGGAAATTTATTGGCAAAACAGTGACGAAAAAACCTTTTATCGTTCAATAATAAACCTATTTTTTCCTAATCAACACGCCTAATAATTTATTAAGTCACGATATAAATATCGTGACTTTTTTTGAGTGCGCCCGGCATGCGCAACAACTTGGTGGTGAAAGTCCACTACAGACTTGGCAGTAGGAACTGTTAGCGAAAGACAAGGGTGTCCATAGTGACATGGAATCTGAAGGAAGTCGGACGCAAAATCTCGAACTGACGAACAGAAATCAGATACAAGGCTGAATTGGGACGGATGAGCTTGCTAAACAAAGTAAAGTCCAATACTGCCCGAATCCCATCCAGTAAATCTGGCAGTTACATGAGAGGAAAGTGGTTGTGATTACCCGGGAGGTCCCTTGAGGGTTATTGAATTAACAATCGCATTAGTGATAATCGGATGAATCAAGAGAAGTCAGCAGAGGTCATAGTAGCTTTCTAATAACCTTCTTCGTAACGCCAAGATTATAAAAGGATTCGGCTTTTCGACAAGCTATTTATTTCAACTTGTCTTTTGCCTCGTATTCCAGCACAAAAGCTGGTTTACCTTGCTTCAAAGTAAAAAAAGTGACCAATATCCAGGAAATGATACGGTTTATCGTTTCCTAAACTATTCGAAATTTGCATGGCGTCGATTTCTCACTCTATTCAGTGCACATACAATTCAAAAAGTGAGTGTGCTTACCAACGCAGACCGACCAAAGGTACTCATTGTAGATGACTCCATGTATGACCGTAATCGTAGTAAAAAGGTAGAACTACTAGCGCGTTGTCGAGACCATTAATCAACTGGTAAACGTTTCTATAAAGGCTTTCGGATGCTTACATTGGGCTGGTCAGATGGTGCCACATTTATGCCAGTTGTCGGGGCAGGGTTTTCTTTATAATGTGAATCGATCAGATTTTCAATTTCTTCTAAAGTGACAATCTGATGTGATTTCAATTCATTAAACTTGAAATTTAATTCATCAACAGAATTTTAGCAGATGCACTTTCAGTATAAAGCGTAAATGAAACAATTAAAGTTAATAAAAATAATAATTTTTTTGCAACTTTCATTAATATAATCTCCTTTTTCAATTATTTAAAAATATCTTGAAATGCTATTATAATCAGAATAAAACAAATGATTATAATAAATGAGAGAATAATTAGATTATATTTTTTAAAATATAATCGCAAGCTAATCAAAAATAAACTAAGAGAAAGTAAAATCAAAAAATATGGGAATACTAATATATTGTCACTAAGTAACATATATAAACCGAGTAAAACCAAAATAATAGTGGATGGTATTTGTAATTTTTTTATTTTTTCCTCAGTCATAAAACGTTGACACCTCCTACAAATCATCCGATTAATTACCGTTATAACATATTTTTGGTAAATTTTGAAATTGAATATCGATATTAATGATTAATTTATTTCAATTCAATTTACTTTATTTAACTATAGTGACAGTACCTAGAGTATAAAGACTGGGCTTTTTTTATTCCCATTAATTTATACTTGTCAAAACACAATCATCTGCTCCGATGTGATAACTTTAATCTATTAATTTAGTAACTGTTAAATTCTTAGTATGGATTAAAACCCATTTTTTAGGTGTGTAACGAGCATCGACCAAACGACCCACCGTTACACAAAAAAGTCACCAAAATCACGAAAAAGTCACATTTCCCTCGAAAACGCATGAAATCAGGCAAAAGGCAAGTCTTTGTACATTCGTGAATAACCTTGATATAATAACATTTGCGAATACATATGAAAGAGGGTAAAAGCATGAACGCTTACGATGAATATATGAAGCAGGTAGTGAAGCCGATGCGTGAGGAGTTAGTGGAGGCTGGTTTTACGGAGTTGACGACTGCTGATGCGGTGAATGAATTTATGGCGGGGGCGAAGGGGACTTCGTTGGTTGTGATTAACTCGGTTTGTGGTTGTGCGGCTGGGTTGGCGCGTCCGGCTGCTCGTGAGGCAGTGGAGGCGGTTAAGCCTGATCATCTTGTGACTGTTTTTGCGGGTCAGGATCCTGAGGCGACTGTTGCGATGCGTAGCTTTTTTGAGGATGTGCCACCAAGTTCACCATCGATGGCAATTTTAAAGGATGGGGAATTGGCTTACTTCATTCCGCGCGAGCAAATTGAAGGGTTCCCTGTGGAGCAGATTGTTACACATTTAACAGGTGTTTTAGAGCAAACATGCGAGAAGTAATAACCATTGTTACGACAGCGGGCAGACCAGACGATTTATCGTTGGCGCTCGCTGCTTTTGCATGTGAACAATTAGATACTTCGTTTGAGCCAAGGAAAAAGCGTTCTGTTCGGAAAATCTCTCAGGAATTGCATGCGCATGTGATAGTTGCTGGGAAAAATCGTTTTGAATATTATGCCTTTGGTGCAGAAGAGCCTTTTTTCTTCCATCCAAATTCTGCAGCTTTTCGCTTAAAGCGTGTGGCTCGTGGGGAAATGGAGCCTTTTTTAGAAGCGGCACAGCTTGAAAAAGGGGATTCGGTACTTGACTGTACGCTGGGACTTGCTGCGGATGCAATGCTGGCGGCTTATACTGTGGGTGAAGCGGGCCAGGTTGTTGGGCTGGAAGCGAATCCTAATGTGGCATTTATTGTTGAGCAGGGGATGCAATCCTATGATACGACTGAGCTGCCGTTAACGGCATGTATGCGCCAAATTGAAGTGGTGAAGACGGAAGCGGTTAGCTATTTGAAGACTTTACCGGACAATAATTTTGATGTTGTGTATATGGATCCGATGTTTGAAGAGATTATTGAAGAAGCGAATAATTTTGAGGCATTACGTGTAGCTGGGGAACATGTAACATTAACGGATGAGTGGGTACATGAAGCGAAACGGGTGGCGAGAAAACGGGTCGTGTTAAAGGCTCATTTTCGCTCAGAATGGTTTGCCAAATATCATTTTCAACAATATAAAAGAACAACTGCGAAATTTCATTACGGTGTTCTGAATGTGTAGAAATATTTTATTACTGAAAGAGGCTTGTTCATTTTGGACTTGCCTCTATTTTTTTATCTAAAATTCAAAATATGGTAATATGAAACAGTATTATACTGTTGATTTATTGGGATGTTCTATTTTCTAAAAATCAGGAAATGTACTACTAATATAGTAGAAAAATTTTAATTAGGGAAGAAGGGGGTGTCTAGATATGTCATTATCAAAAAAAGAAATAAGAACATCATTTGAACTTGATTTACTAAAAAAAGGCACAGTCAATGGAATTTACGAAACCACCTAGTCCGTGGGAACATGAAACGATTATTCCTGCATCTGGCGTATTTGCGTGTGGATGGGATCAAGATGAAAAAGTTGTTCTGATTAGCGGTTCGGGATACAGTATTACAGAGCCAATTACAGGTTCTCGTCTACATAGAGATTATGATGCTAATATGACTTATGACAGTATTAGTGAAGATAATTTATTTTTTAATATACCTTGTACTAAGGAAAAAATAATGATATTTGGCTTTGAAGCTGGCGATGGTATTCATGTAACAAACGATGGGTGGCAGCTTGAAGTCATTTATCCATGGTGGCCTCGAGCAACTGTTATCATCGAAAATGCTTTTAAAGCAAATCACCAATATTTAGAAGGAGTAACTGCAATTGATTTAGGTCGTTTAGATGCCCCGATTAAATGTGGTTTTTCTCCATCAGGTAATCATTTAATGATTATGGGTTCAGGAGGAGCTTTAATCTATTCTAGAAATGCCTGATGTATCTCTAAAAAAAGGATGTGACAAAGTGATTTTCAACTATTACGAAGAAAATAGCGGTTATGTATCGATTTGGGCTGGTAGATTAAAGAATAAAGAACAGCTTAATAACTATCTTGCGACGGTATACCAGCGTGAGGATGAGGCAGATGAAGAATTCTCCAAAAAGCTAGAGCAACTTTTCCTGCCCGAAAATCAAAACCGAGCGTGTGAAGTTGAATTGAAAGAGCTTTATGATGAATTTTACAATCAATTTGAATATGATTTTGGATTCACCTTTGATGAGGATTTTCGTGAGGCTCTTTATTATGAGTCATTTTCTACTAAACTTGATCAATTACTACATGATGATTTTTCTTATTCAGAACAATTTAAAGGTGAATTTATTTCAAAAGTAGGAAATGAACTATCCAAACCATACAATACGATAATTTTGTTATACGATGTTAATTATGATGGGCAAATTTCAACTGTCACCCATGATACAATCCACATCGATTTTCTTGGTACGATTTTTTGCGAGGAGGATAGGGGATAGCCATGAGAATTCTTTTTTGTAGTGATCCTTTAAACAACCGATCTGTTGATGTTGATTATGAATTAGAAATGAATACAGCGAAATCGCTTGGGTTTAAGGTTGATTTAATTCAACTTGAGGATATATTGGATCATAAAATTCAACAGGCACTGCGTCAAATTGAGCCTTCACATACACTGGAAACGGTCATATACCGTGGCTGGATGTTGAGTCCTGAAAATTATGAGAAGTTATATCAAGGATTGTTAAAGAAAAACTTGAAACTCATTAACAGTCCATCGCATTACGCTACATGTCATTATTTTCCGAACGCCTATCATGTTATTAAAGATTATACACCTAAAAGTAAATGGATTGACATAGAGGCTGTTCATCAAGATTACAATACAATCTACGAGGTTGTTGCTGAATTTCATCATCAACCGATCCTAATTAAGGACTATGTGAAATCAAGAAAGCATGAGTGGGAAGATGCGTGTTTTATTCCTGATGCGTCTGATAAAAAACAGCTTGATTTTGTTGTTAAAAATTTTATTGAGAGACAAGGGCAGGATCTCAATGGTGGGCTTGTCTTTCGAGAATTTATTCCATTAGAGAAGGTGGCTGAACACCCTAAGAGTGGTATGCCGTTGTCGAGAGAATATAGATTGATGTTTTACAATCGTCAACTATTACAATTGTTGGATTACTGGGAAGAGGTTACATATGATAATGAACCACCCAGTTTGGACGGATTTATTACGTTAGCTAGTCAGCTAAACAGTAACTTTTTCTCCATCGATATAGGGAAAACCGTTGATGGTAGATGGATAATTATTGAGGTTGGGGATGGGCAAGTGTCAGGGTTGCCTGAAAATGTTGTTGAGGTGGAAAAATTTTATAAATCTTTGAGCAATGAAAATTAAAATTTTAGGGGGATATGTATGAGCCAATTATATGAGGAAATCGAGCTGTTTTTGAAAAATCCATCTGTGGAAGAAGAAAGTTTTTGGGAGAGCGAAGTATTGGTTTGGGTTGATTGGAAAGATTTTGATGATTCTATTGTTGAATATTTTAACAATTTCTTACTTGAAGAAGATCTTATAGAATTTGAGATTATTGAAAATGATCAGCCAAGGGGCGTTGATATTTTTTTGATAAAAGATGAGGTAAAGAAAGCGATCCCGTATGATGAAGAAAGGACGGATAGGGACACAACCTTGAAAGCTGTTCAGGACTTTATTGCTCCGAAATATCAAATTCGTTGGTATATGGATTCACTCGGGGGAGATACTTTGGCTTTTTGTCTGCTACCAACTGAAAAGTGGTTGAAGTTAGAGAAAGAATATGGCGCAGAAAAAGTTACCTATTATTTTGCTTCTATAACACAAGATGCGGTGATGTTTGAGATGGATATAGACGAAATGTCTGATTTGTTGGAAAAGAGAAACAGTGGAGTTTAGAATGAAATGCGATATACAGGTGGCTTAGGCAAAGGTACAACAGTATACGACTGTGAGAACTTTTGTGGTGTGCGCAACATGGGTATCATATTGAATGTTCAAATTTTATACATTGGTAATCTGAAATGAAAGCTTTACTTTTTAAATACATTGTAGTATAATATGTATCGTGCTATTTTAGGTGGCATGTTTCCGTAATCTGGCATTCTGCTTTCTGTTTTTGAGGATACTTATTCACACTGGCGCATGCTTTGGGGCTGCAAGGACGCAAAAGAAGGTTGGGTTTGCGTTGCTTAAGTTAGAAAGCACACAGTGGAATTTTACCGCGGTGATGAAACATATTCTGTTTCAAGATAACATTCCCCAGATGATTGGGTTGAGACTTTACAATTTACGAAAAATGTTACCTATTAAATACTAAAGGGGTGGCTTCGCAAATGCGAGGCTGCCCCTTGTCTAATTTTTCGGGGAGTTTCGCTGAAATGAAAGATAAAATTAGCGAAGTGACGGTTAAAAGGGCTAAAATTACGATATAATCATCAAGAGACATAGATAAGAGCATTCAGTCAGTAGACAGATTTTGTCTACTGTTTTTTGTAAGCTGTCGTATTTAATGTAGTTCTTTTTTACCTGTTTATCGGATGAGCGTTCCGATATATTTGAACATATACGGAAAAATTACTATACTTTGAAACATACGATTCGTTTATAATTACCTTAAGAAATCAAGAACAAGTATTGCAATATGTCGAGAAAATTTTAGGACCGTTAGATATTTCAGACGCTAGAAGTATATTTTTTTCAAAATGGTAATACGTCAAAAAGGGTAAGCTTTTATTTAGAATAAAGAGACTGAAAATTCTTATAAATTTTAAGAGGGTAGGAAAATACTGCTACTATTATAGAAAGTTGTAAAGCTGATAAAAGGGAAAAAGATTGTGGAGGTGTAAATATGACATTAAAACAAACATTAACGATTTTAGATGTATTAGATCAGCATTTGAATAAATTATACGGTTCCATGTCATATCTTCAAACTTTAGGAGTGACTACAAATGAATAAAGTCGGTATATTAACAATCGGAGAATCGCCTCGTTCAGACATTACACCAACATTTAAAGAAATGTTTAAAGGAAATATTAAAATTGTGGAAAGGGGAGCATTAGATTCCTTAGACGAAGCGCAATTACTAAAAGTTATTCCGAAAAAAGAAAAGAATATCTATGTTTCGCGATTGCGTGATGGCAGATCGATAAGAATAAGTAGAAGAAAATTATTACCGTTATTACAAGATGAATTATCAAAGTTAGAACAAGAAGTTGATTGCGTCGTTATACTATGTACAGATGATTTTCCAACTTTAAAAAGTAGTAAGCCTATTTTTTATCCAAATCGAATAGTAACACAAGTTCTTGCTGCAATGGTCAAACATCAGAAGATAGGGTTAATCGTCCCGTTAGAAGAACAGCGGGAAGCGATGCTGGAAAAATGGAAGGATATTACGGATGATATAACTATTACTGTTGCCTCACCATATGATTATGGCAACTTTAAAGCAGCCGCTCAATACCTTAAAGATTACCGGGTCGATCTAATTATTTTAGATTGTATGGGATATAATGAAGGACATAAGCAATTAGTAAAAAAAGAGAGTGGTATTTTAACAATTTTGCCATGTACTTTAGTAGCAAGAATTCTGAGTGAATACTTATGAATCATTATAGCAATAAAGAAAAGTCCATGAGCTATGTAAAGTTCGCGGACTTTTCTTAATAAAATAAATAAAATAAATTAGTCTGTGAAGCATTAATTATATCAGCATAAATATTAATCCACCTAAAAAGCAACACCAGAATCAATTGCTAGTATCCAAGAGTTAGCTCAAGAAGTAAAGAGACAGAGGGAACTTTTGTTTGAGGTTTAAAGTAAAGCTGTCGAGCGTTTAAATTGTAAGTCGATTAAATCATAAAGCGCATAGAGAGGATATATTGTGCGAAGATAAGAAAGGGGTTAATCCCTGAATCATTGTTTAATGACTTTTAGGATAACCCCGAATTTTTCCTGGTTAATGTTGCGGAAGATAGTCTTGGCCGTTTATCGTCACTTTAGAAGCGGAGATAAGGATTTCTTTATTTGCTATAAAATATGGGTTTAAGATATTGTAAAGTGCTTCCCATTTTTCTTTACTTTTTTCTTGTTCTTCTTTTTCATCGAGAGCTAAGATTTCTTCATAAAGCTGTTTTAATTGCTTGCTATCTGCTTCACTCACTTCGAATTCAAAGTCAGCCATGTATTCTTCAAATGTTTGAGGCTTTTCGAACTGATTTAAGAGTCCATAGAATTCTTCGTGTAGTTTATCATACAACTCATTATTTTCATCTTTTAATGCTTTTTGTAAATCCCCATGAAGAGTTTTTAGTTTGGCTAAAGTTTCAGCGGGGATATCTATTAATTCCGTGAATTCCCTATAGCTATCCATAAATTCTTCAAATGTTTCTGGTGTATTTAGCTCGTCTAAATATGGTCCAAGGATTTTATAAAACTCTTTATATTTATCATTAGCCTTTTCTTCCTCGTCACTTTTCTCAAGCTTTATCCATTCTTCGTAGATAGCTTTAAGTTGAGTGTTATCGTTTTCTTTAATAACTATATTTGCCTCATTAAATCCAAAATCTTTCATATACTCTTCAAATGACTGTGGCTGCCAATTAGCTATTATATATGGCTTTCTGATTTTATCCATTTCTTTGTAAATTTTTTCGATTTCTTCATATTTCTTTTCAATCTCTTCTTCAGTCGCTTCTTTTTCTATTTCAGCCGACACTTCTTTTCTTAGCTTTTTGATTTCATTAAACATTTTTTCTAATTTTGTTAAATCTTCTTGTGTTACCTCTTTAGGTAAACCTTTTTTATATACGTCAAACGTGTAGAAGTCTGAATAATCTTCTGCTAAGCTACCTTCTACAGAAATTTCCTGTCCTTCTACTAAGTTCATTTTTTCTAATTGCTCATCTGAAAATTTAATTAAACTGATGAAGTAATTTTTACCATCAATTCCCTTAAGGATCATTCCATCGCTCTCGCTGTAGACTTTTTTAATAGTACCTGTAATTTTTTGTTCTAGTTGAACAGTAATACTGCTGCTTTCTGATGTTTCTACTGATGCAGCTCCTGCTTGAAGTGGTGTTAGCACAGCCATTCCTATTGTAAGTGCTGAAGCAATCATCCAAGTTTTTTTAATTGGTTTTTTCATAATTAGTTCTCCTCGTATTTTAGAAATTAGGTGTTACCAATAACTGGACGATTTACCATATGGGGAAGTTCCTTGTTTTTTAAAAAAAATTATAATGGAGAAATAATGAAAGACCACTCTGTGAAATTGACATATGAAATAGCACGCGTGTTGATTATCCGATTTCTTCCAATGAAAATTATACAAAAAGAGAGATTCTCATGTAAAATGTAAGTTACCACACAAACAATTACGAAATGAGGAATCTCTCTTGAACAAGAATAACACGATTTTTACGCTCATTCAAAACTTTCTTTCAGAGGCAGAATGGCAATCAATCTTAAGCGAATTCGGTTATGTAGAAACAGCACGAAAATGTACGGTTCCCACGCTCATTTCGTATTTAATTGGTGCTGCCACGAACGAGTGGAAAAGTTTACGCCACGCAGCGGATGTGGGTCCAAGTAACGGTCTTGTTTCGGTGAATCATTCATCGCTTTCTAAACATTTAAAGGCACTTGATTATGGCATCATCAAACGAATTTTTGAAGTGATTGTCGGGAAGCTCAACCGTGCAGCTCGTCGTAAATTGAAATTGCCGAAAAGATTATTAGCCGTTGATTCAACTACCATTACAGTAGGCAAAACAAGATTACCTTGGGCTGTCTATCACGGCGAACGTTCAGGAATCAAATTACATGTTAGTTTTACTAATGAAACTGCGATGCCCTTAAAAGTCGTAGAAACAACCGGTTTAAAACATGATGGTCCCATTGGCGAATTCCTTGAAGATAAAAGGTTTATCCTCGTTTGTGACCGTGCCTACTTTTCTATTGATAAAGTCGATCGCTACCTGAAAGAGCATCAACAGTTTGTGTTACGTTTAAAAGACAATGTGCAATTAAATCGTAAAAAATCGCTCCAAGGTAGTCGTACCAACGATTCCAATGTGACAGCTGATTTTACTTGCACGCTTGGGACACCACAAAAACAAAAAAAAACGCCATCGTGTCGTTCAATTCATGGATCATGAAGATAAAGAAATACGTGTCGTGACAAGTTTAATAGATATCACCGCTGAAGAAATTGCCAACATGTATAAGTCACGTTGGGCGATTGATAGTTTTTTCCGTTGGATTAAACAAAACTTGAACGTACCTGTTCTATTTGGAACAACAAAAAATGCTGTATTCAATCAGCTATTCGCAGCCCTTATTGCCTATGTTTGTTTGAAATTTCTTCATACACAAGGGATTAAGAAAAATAATATCAAACCCTTATCATTCGTAGGTTTTACACGGATGTTTCTTTGTGCTGCCCTGCCAATAGAATGGCGAATCAGGGTGAAAGAAATCCTGGTGTTTCATTGGAACATAAATCTTTCAACGACTGTATAATTTTGGTTAATCAACACGTGTGATGGAAAAACACTCTACTTTGGTTGGATTTTTAACATTCGTTGGTAGAATATAAGATTACTGGTATATAATACTGAGATATTATGTTTTTAAAATTGAGTAGGAGGAGAATAATGAAAAAATTATTTATTGTGTTACTAGCAGCATTTGTATTTGCGGTAATAAATCCAACAAAATCAGAGGCTGTCAGGTATGATGGAGCAGAAGTATTTAAAGACCAAACGGGGAAAATGACTTTTACAAAAGATATTAAGATTTATAAGAAAAATGAGGATGGTACATTTGATTCATTAGTGGTGAAACGCAATAATTATTTTAAAACGTATGAAATTGAAAAATATGATGGCAAAACATTTTATCAAATGGGGCCATATCGTGTACAAGCAACAAATCTAGTAGTTTTTAAAGAGATACCGATGAAAATTCGCGCATCTTTCTATCCAAATGTAACGTATATTAATATCAACCGTAATAGCGGCGAATATGGCAAACTCTTTACGGAATGGCGTGATACTTCCATCACGGATATGAATGGTGATCAAATGTTGAGTTATTGTAGGGACACAGGAAATGGGTTAAAGTGCGAAAAGCATTATCCTGGTTCAGATATGAAAGTAGCCGATACAAAATTTAGAAAAACCGGTGTACGTTATGAAGTAACGGAAGACTCTGAAGCGAAAACTTATCCATTAGTAGGTTCTAAAACGGAAAAAGCGATGCCGAAAGGAAGTATGGTTTATTCAGTGAGTGATTCCATTAATGCGTATTTATGTGTAAAGGAAGACTTAGAAGCTAATGATGAACAATGTACTTGGCTTCCAGTAGGTATTTTAAAGCCAATCTACTAAAGCCAGTTGAAGATGTGATAGATTATGAATTATTTAGCTCTCTAATTTATTTGATAGGGGGCTATTTTTTATGGTTTGTTGACCTACAGATAGGATGTTTGTCGATGTCTTAGGTTTAGATGAAAAGACCACTCCGTGATGGGTGGCCTTTTAGTTGTTAAGATAAAATGTAAGCGATAGCTACTATAGATGAAATAGTGTCGCTTTTTATATCTTTATAAGGAGATTTAGATGAATAAACAACAATTAAATGTAACTCTTTCAATACCAATACCAGAAGATATGGTCTTAATCTTGAGGCATTACAACAAGATAGATTGATCGGAGTCTATTGGACAATGGGCGACTTAGAAAATCGCATTGGCAAAAAACAAGTGTGGATCAAAGATAATATACTGTATCCACAAAAATTCAAACGACAGCTAGATGTTTCGCAAGGTGGCTTTGTTTACTATCCAAAAGCAAAAGGTGAAAAATGGAGTTTCTTGGCCTCTAAGATGTCTAGATTTCTTGAAGATAATTTTTATTTAATATTTAGTAAATAATGAAGAAACTCTTTCAACTGTGAAGTGACCTCAATTGTTTGATGGTGTGTCTAACAATTGAGGTCACTTCATATTGAGTGACTTATTTCTTCGTTTCTTCAATTAATCCTAATTCTTGTTTAAGTGTTGTAATCCCTGCAATACCTTTTAATAATTGACTATCAGAAGCTGTAATATCAGATTTTATCTTATCCATCTGAGAAGGAGTAAAGTTACCTTCATCAAACATTTTCATAGCCTTTTCTGCAGCTAATTGCCTTGAAGCAGCTGCATAATTTAACTGACTCATAGCTTCTTTAACGTCTTTTTTCTGTTCCTTACTTAATCCTTCGACTGGCAAAGAATTCTGAAGACTTAACTCTCTATATCCTTCCTTCAAGGCTTTCATATTATCATAAGCTGCATATACATCTTTACTTCCATTTCCTATTGCTTCAAAAGTTGGTTTCCAAATACTATTCCATAATAGGTCATATGTTTTGACCCACTTATCAATAGCTGGTTGAGTGTTTTTGGCGAAATACTCTTTTTGCTTTGTTAATTTTTCTTCTTCTTTTGATTTAGCTTTAGCCTCTTTTCCAGCTTTTTCCTTAGCTTCTTTTTCTTTATCAGCTTGTTCTTCTTTTAATTTCTCTTCTTCCTTCGCTTTCTTTTCAGCTTCTTTTTCTTTAGCTTTATCTAATTCTTCCTGAGTGTTATCTGTTCCTTCTGCTTTTTCTCCAGCACAAGCTGTAAGCAACAATGCAGACATGGCTCCGATGTAGATTAATTTTTTCATTATGAAATCACTCCCTCTATATTTCCATTTTAGGGAATAAGGAGATAAAAGTACATATAAAAAACAAGAACACCCGAATCAATGGGCGTCCTCTTTTTTATTCCACTCTATTTGCATTCCAATGATATCTGCAATTTCTTTAATTTCACTATATTTAATGGTACCACGCGTTAGCTTATTCAGATTTTTCGGCAGGCCTCCTCAAAAATGAGGAAACGTAAAATTTGACGAGTCCACTAATTTTTTTGACCTGTCCAAAATCGAGCGTATATTGCCAGCTGAATTTTCAGCCGCGAGTTTTTATAGTCGAAAATTCGGCAATGAAAAGATGACCACATTTTGGTTATGTATTTGACGGCTCAATTTTGAGGCATGAGATTCACGGTATAAACACAAGTGGAGTTAGAGACAATGAATATGTAGAAAGAAGGGAATGTATTGAAAACCATACCATCTAGTGAAACACAACAACGTATGCATGCTTTCTTCATGAAATTAAAGATCGTTTGGAAGAAGAACAAAAACGTAAAGAAATGGAATCTCAACAAAATACGAATAAAGATAAGTAATAAAATAAGCACTTGCTACGGCGAGTGTTTTTTTCGTCAGGAAAATAGTTAATTAAAGGAAATCCTTTCCTTTTGTCGAAATCAGTAGATAAAGGTAGGTGTCTTTTATGGAAATTATTGAAAATCGACTGAAACGTAATATTTCTATTATTAATAAAAAAAAAACTAGAGTTTATGGATATTCAAACAGGTAAATTAAATGGAAAACAACTGAATTTGTTTGAGATATACGATTTAACTTATCAAATAACGATGGAATTAATTACTTGGATAACAAATAGGGATGATTTGATGTGGGAACACTTCTCTTTATACCAAGTTGAAAAACGTAAGGACCGGAAAAATATGTCCAAAATACTTGGAATACGTCACGCTTTCAATTTGTTTAAACATGACATGGTTATTATAAGCTTAGAGGAAAAAAGGTATAGTCCTTTTATAAAAACAGAGGATGTAGATTGTGTGTTAGTGCAGAATGTGTGGTTGGACATAAAAGATATTCCTTTTGACCCTATATATAAGATTGCTCGTGAAGCATACGTGAAAAATCTTCAAGGGAAAACGTTATATGAAACGTTTCATAGCATTGTTGATTTGTTAAATAGACAATACGGAAAAGTAATTACTAAAAATTAGCACTCTCAATTGAGGGTGCTTTTTTTATATTTCATCACGTACAAAAAAGATTGAAGGAAATAGCTCCAATCTAGGTATTTCATCATCCATACAAACATGCCCACCAAAGCGTTAATAATTAGCCCCGATTAGCCCCAACTCAGCCCCAAATTAATGTTATTTAAAGTGTTTATATGCATTGTTGATAAAAAGTAAAAAGCCTACAGAATATTGATGTAGTAGGCTTTTGGGGAATTATATAGTGCTCTTTGCAAAATAATTTTATTAGTCCGTGAAGCATAAAGATGATAAATAACCTAACATTAATAAAAGACCAATACTCATTGCGATGTCCATGCTTGTACCTCCTTTTAAAAAACGACACATTTTTCCCACATATAACTGGAAGTAAATGCTTTAGTGAGTTTTCACTTTATACATAAATATTGTACAATGAATTATGGAAATATGAAACCTTTTATTGGCTTGTACGTATATATAAGTAGTAGAATTACCAATTTGTACATAAAGAGAAGGTGTTAATTAATGAAAAAGTGGGTTAAAAAGAGTATCGTCATAATGGTTGCGTTTTTAACATTAGGATTAATTACGCCAACACATGAAATATGGGATGCATTCGATCAAAATGCTTCGAATCGTTCATCAATTGATTCATCACCAGGGACAAGCAATGCCGTTGCAGCTAAACCAGTTGAAGATCGGACCGAAATACTTCAGGAACCGATAGACTACGGAGCATTGCTCGTTGATGCAGCTAAAGAGCAATCCTACATAAAGTTCGGCACAAAAATTGGACCGAAAATTAGCAATGAGTTTGACTCCATTATCTTCCCTAAAATGGAAGAAGCAATTGCGATGACTGTAGCGGGCTTAGACGATACATCATTAGCATCCCTATCAATTTCAGAAAAGCCAAGTGGTAACTATGGTGAAAAAATATTTAATATTACTAGCAATGAATCAGGTAAGGATTTAATTCGCTTCCACGTTCGTACAGAAAAAAGACCACAGGAAGGCTATTACTACAACTTCCACTACCACAGTGTCGAGGACGACTTTATAGCACACAACAATTTAGGGGATATTTACTGGGAGAAGAACACACCTCCAAAATGGCTATCCTAATAATCAAAAAACACTCGTTTAAAATACGAGTGTTTTTTTAATTTAAAACATGGATGTATCAATGTTTGAAATGAATTTCTAAATTATTTTTAAAATGCCATTCTTTATTAACTGGGTAATAAGGATAAAATAGGAAAACCTATTCGAAAGAGGTTGGGACATAAGTATATTTTTATAGCAAAGCGCGAGAAATCAACGTTTCTAATATTGCTTTCTCGCGCTTTTAAATTTTTAATCAGGTATGTCCCGGCTTCTTTTAATTTTTTCAGAGCAACTAACAACATAATAGGGGAAATTACAAAACAAATATATGTTGGAGGTGGTTTAGGAGATATGGCTAATTGGGATGAAATTAAACGGGAGTGGGAAACTACAAAAATTACACTGGCAGAACTTGCTAAAAGTATGAGATAAAATTCACTACATTGAAAAGCCGAAAGAGGCGTGAAAAATGGTCGAGAGATACAACTGCTATGGTTGTATCTATTCCTTGCAAGGATGCAACCAGAGAAAAACAGATAGCCCCTAAAGGCAATATTTATGCCGTTGAAAAAAAGGACACACTAATCCTCTAAACTAATTTGGAAAACGGAAATCTGCTGCTGAGAAACACATTTTCTTTTCGGAATATTTAGATAGAAGAAACACTCGAAATCGTGGAAGCAATGAATTAGTGTTCTCTAGCCGATGGTAAGAGTCTTACTGCCCGAAGAAGCCCAATTCTTTCAAATAATAATCAGTGGTGATAAAGTAGATCTCCACTGATTAAAGTTTTACTTTATATAATTTGGCTTACTTACTTTATCAATTAGTAGAATGCCATCATATTGATCGCGTGGAACTAGACTTTCCTCCATGACTCCCCAGCTATATGATAAGCGTGGCTCAAACATCCATGAGTTTCCTCGTTCATTTTGACGGTTTCGTAAGTCGATAAATGTGTATGGTTTATTTGTCGATGAAAGAATATCCTCGATAGATCCTTTTATTGGCGGTAAAACGGTCATAGGTTCACCTATATTATTTGCTGTTTCGCCACCAGCCATATAAAGGCCAAGTACATAGCTATATTTCTTGTAGATATCTGGTAGACGCTCACCCATTAATTTTATCGGATCAGAACCCATTACTTCGGATTGTGCTTTACGAATATGGTCATTATGAGCCCAGACGATAAACTTTTCAGTTGGATAAATTTCTTCTGCTAACCAAAGTAGGTTTTCCATCATCGCCTGGTCACGCCATTCCATTGTCTTTAAATATGAGTCAAATTTATCTTGTTCTAATTCAATAATTGTTTTAATGGATAGTTCTACATATTCGTCTGCTAAACGGATACGGTCAGCTAAAGTACGTTCCATAAGCTTTACAATATGAGGCTCGTTCGGATAAGCTGCTTTTAACTCTTTTTCTTTAAGCGGTACTTGTGATTTTACTTGTTTATATACTGCGATAATGCTTGGTTGTACTTTTTGATAGCCCTTTAAATCATTACTGAAGCTCCATTCTGCCAGTTGCTTCTCTGCATCACTGAACTGTTTCGCAAGCTGACTATTTTGTAGCCAGTCACCGTTTGTAAATGCACCTTGCAGTTGAATATCTAAGCCTGCTAATTTTAATGGTTTATCTGTATTCTGCGTTTTTTTAGTATATTCAAATAACGGTAGTGTTTCTTTCGTCCACCATACACCAAAAATAGCATCCTTCATCGTTTGTTGCGCTGTTTGTTTGTCGATATGTCCTTGGGCATTCATGACATTCCCTAAACCACTTTCAAAGGCAAGAACGTTATAGCCCATTTCTTGGTGTAAAAATTGAATAATACGTGTTTTTGCTAGGTTAAATTCAGCCACACCGTGAGAACTTTCCCCTAAAAAAACGATGCGCTTATCATGCAATAAAGGCTTAAGCATCTCTAAATCTTCAAATTTACTTGATGGAATCTTTTGTTTACTAAATGTTTCAGGTTGAATGGATGTCAAGCTGTAAGCATGGTCGTTTGTCCACTTTTTCCACTCCTGAAGTGTTTTATCGGATGTATGAGCTTGATTTGCTTCCAAATTGTTCTCTAATGCTATGCGCTCTTCTGTTGTCGGAACTGCTGCGGATGCATTTGATACTCCGTTAAACGCAACAAAACTTGTTAGCGCAATACTCCATGATAATAAAACCTTACGTTTCTTACCTTTTGTCATTCTCAATCAGTCCTTCTCTATATGTTAAGACCAATTATAAGCAAGTAAGTTTAAATTTCGCTTAAACTTTGTTTAAATTTGGCTTATTAATATAATTTTGGATTTGTTCTCATTGAGTATCTTTGGAGAAAGGCATGAAAAAACACCTCTATTAAGTGCAATAGGGATGGTAGGTGGATGGCTGTATTTTAATATAAAAACTGTGCTCCAATGCCGAAAAAGATCAATTAACAAAATTAGTAAATACCTATATGAAATAAACTATCAATATGATATACTATTTTTGTTTTACATATTTGGAAATTATTTTAAGGTTTGGAGGGAAAGCATCTTAGGGTGTGGGAGGCATGAAACAATTTTTGGGGAAATTAAATAAAATCGATACATTTTCACCGTATTTCTTTTTACCGTTTATTTTAATGCTCTATTTCTTTACGAGCATGTTTGATTGGCATAAGTTTGAACAGTTCAATATAACTGTTTCCATTTGGCCAGCTGTTATTTTATCGGTTATTTGCTATTACATAGGTGTGTACGTTATAGACAAACTGAAATGGACGATTCCTTCATTTGGTCTATCTTTTTTAAGCAAATATGTCATTCATTTTATTGTGTTTCTGACGTTACTTGGCTTAGGTGCCTTCATACTGATGACTTTTGAAGGCGGTCTTGGAATTTCGGATGAGTCAAATCGAAGAAATCTTGATCCAAAGTTGAACTTCTTTAGTCAATTACTATGGTTTGGCGTTTTATTGCTGCTATCGTATAAAATGATTATGGAAAAGAGTATGTCATGGAAAAAAGCGATTATCTATGGTTCTATCTTTGCAGGAGTCATCCTTTTATTCTTGTTAATGGCCTATCGAACGCCATTAATTATTATGCTATTTACAGGAATCATCATTTTCCACTACGTAGTGAAACGTATTAAATTAACGTGGTTTTTAACAACGCTGTTAGTCATTGGTCTCGCTTTCTCAATGTTTAGTTTTATTCGTGTAATAACGGAGGATCAATCATTAGAATTCAATAAACGAGAACAACCCGATGTAGAGCTGACGGAAGAGGATAAAGAGAAATTATTAACAGCTGAACATAAAGTCAACTTAACGCCTACTTGGATACGCGCTATCAATGAGGAAAGTGTGACTAGTCATATCGTGTTAAGTACAATTATTGAGTATACAAAAGAAAATGGTTATTTACACGGTGAAATCCATAAAGGAATCTTTAGTACAGTATTACCTGGAGAGCAAACTTCACCTCGGATGAAAATAACGGAGGTTGTGAATTCCGTGAGTGTGGAGAAGGGCAAGAATATTACACGTGAAAATCGCACAACGACACCAACCTTTATCGGTCAATTATTTTTAGATGGCGGCTATTTATTAGTGGCAATTGGCTTCTTTTTATACGGAGCTTTAATTTCACTGATCTACAATAAAGTGAAGCAGGAAGGTATTCGTAGCTTCCATACTGTCGCATATGCATTCACTATTACGGTATTTACGGTGTCTATGCATACAGGTCTACTCGATTTGATCATAATTTTAATGCTTGGTTTCGTCATTATTGCATCGTCTATTATGAATATGGAAGACAAAACAGCCTCGGTAAACTTGAAAAAGACGGCGTGGGCTAACAATATGTAGTCTTGAGTCATTGTAATGAAATTAGAAAAGTAGATATCAAAAAGCCTTCCCCGTCATGGAGAAGGCTTATATTTATTGTGTAATGCGCTCGAAAAATGCTTGTGTTTTTTCAATATCCGTTACATGTTGATTGCATTTTTGGCTATCTGCGCAAATGTAATTACTATGATTCGTGAACGTTCCAACGACTTGCCCTTTTACAGAAGTAGTAAATAGGCCAACATCAGAATGGCGGTTACATATTGCACATATTCCTTTAATTATATTGTTAGAGAAAATTCCCTTAATCGCTTTTAATTGTTCATCTTGCTCAATTACGACATATTTTCGATGTGTTCCATGATCATCCCAAGCTAAATAACAAATCTGCTGAAAATCCATATCTTCAAGCTTTGGTAGCTTTAGCTTTTTTTCCTTTTTAAATAGGCTTTTCAGTGTGCTTGCAGTAACTGCTTTGAACGGGATGACATATGGTTTTAATTGCTCTAAATAGTCTTCACCTTTTGCACGATCTGTAACACCGAGAAGTTGTTCGATGAGCTGTGCTTCCGCAGTGGGCAGTGCTAATTTTGCAGTAATTTCGCTATCAACTATGCCACGAACGGCAAGGATGACGCTTTTATCGTTTGTCGTAGCAAGTGTTTGTAAAATTTTATTCATTTGCTGCTCAAGTAAATGATAATTTGCGACCGTTAAAAACGGCTGAATTGTTTGTTTTTCCATATGAAGTCACTCCTGTATATTAGGCTTTAAATAAAGATTTGTGGCCTAAAGAGATCATCCAATTTATGTTATATTAATTAGCTTTTTCTAGACCTCTTTGACCTGTAAAGTGGTAGTTCTAGAGCAAGCATTACAAAAGAATGCATTCATTTAGATTCCTCCTTGTAAAGAAAACTATCATTATCATAGCATTTTTTAGGAAATAAATAAATGAAAAGGGTGTAGAATTTTGCAATTTTTCGAAAAGTTTATCGTGCAATAAATTGGTAAAATTGGTATAATAGTAGTATTGATTTGAAAAGGGGGAATTTTTATGAAACAGGTTATGTATTATAAAAATTTAGTTGTTTGGAGCGGGATAGAAATTTAGGGGATTAACAGGAGGAGCTAAATGCTAAATCAACAAGGATTTAATTTATGGGCTGACGGGTACGATAAAACGGTTCAGTTAAGTGAAGAAAGTAATCAATATCCATTTGCAGGATACAAAACAGTATTAAATACAATTTTTAACGAAGTCATGCACAGTCCAAAATCAACAATATTAGACATTGGCTTTGGCACAGGTGTATTAACGGCAAAGCTTTATGATAATGGCCATGCGATCAACGGATTCGATTTCTCCTCAAAAATGATCGAAATCGCCAAAGAAAAAATGCCAGAAGCAAACTTAATAGAGTGGGATTTGTCAAAGGGGCTGCCAGCAGCGCTTCTTCATCAAAAATATGATGCCATTATTAGCACCTATGCGCTGCATCATTTTACGGATGACATGAAAGTGCAATATATCACAGCATTATTACAGCAATTAACACCACAAGGAAAAATTTTCATTGGCGATGTCGCTTTTGAAACAAGAGCGCAACTTGAAAAATGTCGTCAAGACAGTATTGATTACTGGGACGATGATGAGTTTTACTTTATCAATGAAGAGCTAAGTCTTTTATTAAAAGATCTTTGTCAAATAGATTTTTACCCAATTTCGCATTGTGGTGGGGTTTTTGTTATTTCGAATTAATTATTCTCGATAAATCACAAAAAAGTTTCGATAAATCATATAAATTTCTCGGTAAATACACAATGTTAGTCGATAAATTTAGGATTCTTCTCGATAAGACGAATGAAGGGGCTGTCAGAAGGCAGCCCCTTTTCTTTATGCAAACATCGACATAATATACTTACCTGATATCATAAAAACTGCATAAACTGCGAGAGCGCTCATTATGGAAATGCTAGGTTTAAACCAGTTTGTTAATAAAAATGCCAGAACCGTAAAAAGTAGCATACCGACAGCCCCGAACACAGTATTTTGTAAGACGCTATGGAAAGTATCTTCCTTCATATTTTTCATCTGCATTCCCATATTGATTAGTGTTAGGATAGGCAAGGCTGTAATGATGCCTGATAAAAACAGATATTTTGATTGGCTTAACAGTAATGCTAATACCATGATAGAGCCGCCTACAATAAAATATAGAATATATAACATTTGTAACCCTCAAATTTTTTATATCAGAATAGTGTAATAATACTTTACGAAATACCTACTTACAAGTACCAGTTTTAAGTAATTAGCAAGAAGCTAAGAAAGATAGATTTTTATCAAAAAGAACGAGAATATTTTGGACGAAAATATCTGAAAATATAAACTTTAACTTACCTCTTTTTATATATCGTGTTATACGATATAATCGAATCGAACGATATATTAAAGGAGTAAATTTGATGATTACAGATATAAACAACTATTTTACATCAATTTTCTATCATCTACATACAACACATGAAGAAGTGATTTCACATCAAAGCGTGCGTATTTTGCAGATGATTCAGAAGGAAGATGAAGTAACTGTGCGTGATATTGCAGGCTTACTGAATATTTCTCAAAATACAGCGTCTGAGCATGTCAAAAAACTAGAGCGTAGTGGCTGGGTGAAAAAAGAGCGTTCCAACGATGATCAACGCAAAGTAATTCTTCATTTAACAGCTGAAGGTCTTCAAATCGTTAAGAAAAATACAGAATTGGATGAGGACAAACTACAGCAAGCATTAAATCAGCTATCAGAACAAGAACAACAAACGATTTTACAGGCATTTCGTCTATTATGTGAGGTGTCTAAATGATGTATACACTAGTGAAAATTCTCTGCTCGGCAGCCATAATTGGTATCGTAACAGAGGTTGCTAGAAGATTTCCTTCCTATGGTGGCATGATCGCAGCACTACCACTTGTCAGTATTTTAAGTATCATTTGGCTAACAGTACAAAGTGAGTCGAGTGAGCATATTCAGCGATTTACTTATGGTGTAATCGTTGGACTACCAGCAACTATGTTCATGCTATTTGTTATTTATATGGCGATGAAATCATCGATCCATATCGTTTTTGCCATTGGACTAGGGATTGTTTCGTGGGCAGTATTTCTTGGTATTCAAAAAGCGATTGCAGGTGTATTTAATATTTCTATTTAGGAGATTAATTTATGACAGTCATTCCTATTCAACAATTATCCAAAAATGATGTGTTGCATTTTTTTAAAGAGCATTGGGGAACTACAGAAATGGTCATTTCCAGCGGGGTTTATGACTGCAGCAAATTAGATGGCTTTGCCTATGTAGATGAACAAAACACAATTTTAGGTCTTGTGACGTATATTATTCGTCATAAAGAATGTGAAATTATTTCCCTTGATAGTATTGTAGAAGGAAAAGGGATTGGTTCATTACTTGTACAAGCAGTTGAACAAAAAGCATTCGAACAAAGCTGTACAATGATAACCCTTATTACGACAAATGATAATTTACACGCATTAAAATTTTATCAAAAACGAGGCTATTATTTAGTTGAAGTATTACAGAACGCTGTTGAGCAAGCAAGAGCATATAAGCCTGAAATACCTTTAATCGGCAATGATGGGATTCCAATACGTGATGAAATACGATTAGAAAAGCAATCTGGCTCATAATGAGTCAGGTTGTTTTCTTTTTCAAGGTTTCATCACCTGCCATTTCTCGCTATACTTGATGGAGAGATAGAAAGTGAGGAATTTAAATGAAAAAAATCCTATTTGTTTTATTATTTAGCGTTCTTATGGTGGGAGCGGGTTTCTTCATATATTTAAAAAGCAATCCACCACTTGTTATGAACGGCTTTACGAATCTGACTGATGATTCAACTACAAAAATTGTTGAAATAGAGAATAAAGGACTACAGGAGATAGAGCTTCAGCAAATACTCGTCAATGATAAACTGCCTGAAAATGCCGAGCTTGTCGTGAGTAAGTCTGAACCGTTTGAAGCGGAAACGAAGCTGGAGGATAACCCGAATATTACATATCATAAGTTAAGACAAGTTAATATTTTTCCTAGTCAATACATAGATCGTAAAGCCGTTGGAAAGCAGCCTCAGCATTATGCTGTAAAGGTTGAGGCACCCGATATTAAAACTATAACGATTAAATACAATTATTTGAAATTGCCGTTTACTCTAACAGCAGAGTTACAGACTACAAAATAAAGTGAAACAATAATCAGTGGGGTTCTTATCCCCACTGATTATTTGTCTTCACCAAATATAAGCAAACAACTATCCTATTTGGTGTTCAAACCATTTTTAAGGGAAGTTAATTCTGGATAGTTATAATTTTTAAGTGTCTAATGCACTATATACTAGTTTTTGTCTTATCATTTATGCCCGTGTCATTTCATAAGATTGTTTGGTGAAAAAATACTGTTCCTCCTAAAACGTGGTAATCTGATAGTAACTGTAATTGCAATGTTAGGAGGGACTAAATGGGGTTTGTCGTCATTGGTGCAGGTCTTTTGGTCTGTGTTTTCGCTATGGTTTTAGTGATTATTCGGAAGCATTCGAAGGGTGATGTTATGCTGGCAGTAACATCTACATATGAAGGGAAAAATGAATTAAATCAAGCAGTTATGAAGATATACTTTACGTTTTCAATTGGTAAACTGGCGCATCGTCAAAAAGAAATAATAGGCAGTATTGATTGGTCAGAAGGATGGATGCCCGTTTGCTATAATGTAAAGGAAAATGGAGCCTATCAAGAGAAACGATTACTCCATGCAACAAATGAGAAAACGTATACAACCTTCGAAATAAACGCTACAAATGCTATAGATCATCTTGGACGGGGTGAAGGGTATGTTGTATTAGTTCTAGAGGACCCGATCTTTACAGATAAATCTAGAGCAGGAGTGATTCTTGTGGTAACCGCCAATATGGGGACCTATCAGCTGTCTGATTCAACAAGTTGGAATAATGACTTTGCTGTCTATCATTAAATACTGACAAAAGCTATTCAAAGGGAGGAAATGGACTAATGAATAGTTTTTTTATTTGGCAGGAAAATAAAGGAACCTATTATAGTGAATTTCGTAGAATATAAAAAGAAAGGAGTGTATTTCTTGTATTCATTACTATACTATAAGAAAAATCACTGGGAGATTGAAAATGAAGAGGATTTATACAAATATGCTGCAAGTGTACAAAAGCACATCGCCATCCTAACCTATGGCAATCAGTTAAATAAAGAAGCCTTGGATAAACTTATTGCAACTTATTTAACGGAGGGAAACGGCGATGACCCAAATAAATTCAATATAAGATACGATACATATGATGCCGATGTGAAAAGTGAACATAGAAATAATTGGATTTTTGATATTCAGATGGATGATGGGCAGCTTTTGGAGTTTGAGACGGCTATCCAACGTATACATGGTACGCATGTCAGAATTCACCATAGGAGTAGAGGCCATTATGAAGTGAAAATTGATGACAAACTTTATTCCACAAGGGTTTATCGAACTAGAGATTGCTCGAAGATTTACCGAGAGCCCATAGAGGGGAGATATTTACTTTTTATCGATGAGGAGTCCGAAGATAATGAGTTGTTAAGAAGTAAGATGCATATGATGCCTAAGAAATTGCAATCGCTTTCTCTATCAGTGACAATTCCTCATGAAGAATGGGAAATATATGTACGAGATTGGATCAAACGATTACTCAAAATCATACAAAAGTGATAATCAATCAACAACAAAAAGAAGGTAAAATACTTTGGATATTTTGACAGATAAATTATTAATGATTGCTTTGTTCATTCTCATCATTCATTCGATAGAAACACTTGCGTATGCAGTTCGATTATCAGGTGCACGTGTAAAATTATTAGCCTCTGCTTTATCATTGTTTAATGTCATGGTCATGGTTTCAAGGCTTGCGAATATGATGCAGCAGCCATTTACAGGAAGCTTGACTGACACAGCACCAAAGGAAAACACGCTTGCATTTGTGGAGCAGCAGTTCCGCGTACTTATTGGCGCCGCTTCAATAGGTACATTGGTAGGCATTCTACTATTACCAACATTTGTAGCGATATTTTCAAGAGCCATTATTCATTTATCTGAGGAAAGAGGCTCTATTCCAGCATTATTCAAAAGAGGTTTTAGTATTGGATATGTCAAACGGGGAATAAAACATTTTCATATGCCAAGTTTTTCATACTTAAAGGGTATTAGTTGGCGTGATATACCTATTAAATTATTTATCGTTAATATCGCCATAACGGCCATCTATACAATTGGCGTACTATCTGCACTTTACGCCTCTTTACTAGTTCCTGAAAGATCGACAACTGCTGTGATGTCGTCAGGGCTTATTAATGGTGTAGCAACGATGTTATTGATTATCTTTATTGACCCTAAAATTTCCATTCTAGCTGATGATGTTATCAATCAAAGAGGCAGCTACTTAAATCTTAAGCGAGCTTCTGTGATGATGATGGCTTCAAGGCTGCTAGGCACATTTGTGGCACAGCTATTATTTATTCCTGGGGCAAAATATATTGCTTGGTTTACACAATTTATGACTTAGGAGGGTTTGCATGAATCAAGAATTATATGACCGTCCAACAGATTATTATGATAACCAACTTTTTACTATTGATGAACGATATATTGAAGTTGATAATATCATGATAACTTTCAAGGAAAGGGGAATCGTGTTCTAATGAAAAAATTTTGCTTCCTGATTTTGATGGTTTTTGTGTTAGCTGCTTGTAGTACGGATCAACAAGAAGATGTGCATTACATAGCGAAAAGTGAGCACTGGAAGGCGGTTTATAATAGTAATACTGAGGATGGCTTAAACATTTGCTATCTAGGTGAAAACAAAAACTTAGGTGATTTACAAATTTCGATTGAAGGTGCAAAAAATTCACTAGGGATGTCAGACGTACGCGTGAATACAGAAGGACAATTAACCTTAACGAAAAAAGAAAGTGAGCATATTTTTAAGGGGGACTCTACACCTAGCATTCATATTCAATGGCAGTCTTATGATGAGATTTTAGAAGTGCAGAATAACTAAAGTAATAGGGGAGAAGCCATTATGAGAGAGGAAGAACGAAATGATGTTGTTGTAATTAACGGACTTGAGATAAGTGGATTTATAGATAAAACAAAGAGGTGCTCTATATGTCAAAATCATACTATATATGATGATACTTTCGATGTATAGTTTTGTGCTACATGTAATGACTGGAAAGAAGAAAAATGCAGTGATCCCCATTGCCACTACTGTGTACAAAGACCAGAGCGTTCATTGGCAAGCAAATAGTTATTAAACTGAGTTGGTATATATTTTTTTTGTAAAATACACCATTCTTACAATTTATATTACGAAAAAAAATAAAATTTCAAACGTTGACAATTGCTGGAGCATTCGTTATAGTAAATAACAATTTCAGAAAGCAATGAAATTGGCGATGAGAAGGACACGAGTTTTGATGAACAATTCACAGAGAGGGAGGCATTGGCTGAAAGCTTCCTAATGCAGCAAGCAAAACTTACTACCTTTGAGCAGTGCTTGGAAACTTGCACCGTTTTTGCAACGTTACTGCAAATCAATGAGCCACTAGTGCATCTAGTGGGAATTTGGGTGGAACCACGGGTAATCAACACATGCTCGTCCCTTTATGGGGCGCGAGCATGTGTTTTTTTTATTTGTAACTTCTTTCAGTAGAAGACTCTCACATTTATAGGTTAAAGATGAGTGCGGTTTTAAGTCAATTTTCAGAGTCTGTCCAAACATCAACTGAAAGAAGTTACAGCCTCCGGCGGATGTCACGGAATCGGAAAGGAGTTCGCAAAGGATGTTAGCCTAAAATCATCGCATCCATGCGATAACGGCTAACTGACCTGCATCGTGCAGGCCTAAGCGCAAAGCCGATTCTGGACGCAATTATACCGAGGCATAATTGATAAAAAAGGAGTAGAGAACATGTCAAATCAATTAATTAACATTCAATTTCCAGATGGGAAACAACAAGCATTTTCAAAAGGTGTTACACTAACCGACATTGCACAAGCGATTAGCCCTGCTTTACGTAAAAAAGCAATCGTAGGGAGTGTGAACGGAACCATCATTGATTTGACGCGCCCGATTTTGGAGGATACACAAATTTCCCTGTACGATGCTAGCTCAAAAGAAGGAATTCAGGTTATTCGTCATTCAACAGCCCATTTGTTAGCTCAAGCAATTAAGCGTTTATACCCTGATGCAAAATTTGGGGTTGGGCCAGTAATAGAAAACGGGTTTTATTATGATATCGATACTGCGCATTCATTAGCGCCTATTGATTTACAACAAATTGAAAAAATGATGAAGCAAATTGTTCAAGAAAATATACAAATACAGCGCAAAGAAGTAACACGAGCAAAGGCACAGCAGCTATTTGTTCATGATGCGCTAAAGCTAGAGTTATTAGAGGATATTCCTGAACATGAAGCTGTGACGGTTTATGAACAAGGAGAATTTTACGATCTATGTCGTGGACCGCATGTACCTTCTACAGGAAAATTACAGCACTTTAAATTAATGCATGTATCAGGAGCATACTGGCGTGGAGATAGTGATAATCAAATGCTTCAGCGTATTTATGGTGTAGCATTTGCCTCGAAAGAAGAGCTTGCGGATTACTTTGTTTTCTTAGAGGAAGCAGAGAAGCGGAATCACCGAAAGCTAGGAAAAGAACTAGAGTTATTTATGTTTTCAGAAGAAGCCCCAGGGATGCCATTTTATTTAGCGAATGGTCAAATTATTCGAAATGAACTGGAGTCGTATTTACGTCATTTACAAGCAAAATTTGATTATCAAGAAGTTCGGACTCCGTTGATGATGAACCAGCGTTTATGGGAGCAATCAGGGCATTGGGATCATTACAAAGAAAATATGTATTTTACACACGTAGATGACCAAAGCTTTGCATTAAAGCCTATGAATTGCCCTGGACATATGCTGATTTTTAAAAATGATTTACATTCATACAGAGATTTACCAATTCGTATGGCTGAATTTGGTCAAGTTCATCGACATGAATTTAGTGGCGCATTAAATGGACTTTTACGAGTTCGTACTTTTTGTCAGGATGATGCACATATTTTTGTTACGCCACAGCAAATTGAAGATGAAATTGCACTTGCGCTGAAAATTATTGATGAGGTATACCAAGTTTTTGGCTTCCAATACGATATTGAATTATCGACACGTCCAGCTGATTATATGGGTGAACTTGAACTTTGGCATCAAGCGGAAGCGGCGTTAGAAAACGTACTAACAAATTTGGGCTTTCCTTTTACAATTAATGAAGGTGACGGAGCGTTTTACGGACCAAAAATTGATATTCATATTAAAGATGCCATTCAACGAAGTCATCAATGTGCAACGGTGCAGCTTGACTTCCAACTACCAGAGAAATTCGACTTAACATATGTCAATGAACACAATGAAAAAGTAAGACCTGTCGTTATTCATCGAGCGGTATTCGGTTCTATTGATCGTTTTTTAGGCATATTGATTGAGCATTTTGGAGGGGCGTTCCCAACGTGGCTTGCACCTCAGCAAGTAAAAGTAATTGGCGTTGCAGATGCGCATCAAGAATATGTACAGCAAGTAGTTGATGCTTTAAAAAAGGAACAAATCCGTGTAAGCGTGGACGATCGACAAGAAAAGCTAGGTAAAAAAATTCGGGAAGCTCAAATGAAAAAAATACCTTATATTTTAGTGCTTGGTGATAAAGAAATGGATAATGAAAATGTCACTGTTCGTCAATATGGTGAGCAAGCATTGATTGAAAAACCATTGCAACAGTTTATAGAGGAAATAAAGAAGGAAATACAGCAAAAAACTTTAAGCAATTAAACGATTTAGAAATAGCTCGACTGCTAGGGGCTTAAAAAGTCATTACCCCTAGAGTCGAGCTAAGTCAAGCCATGAAAGTATTGTTACGAAAAACTAATTTTGGGCTCATCATCATTGTATGCCATGTGTATAAGTTAATTGGAGTGGAGACTGGGGGACAGCGTTACTTATGAGACCCTGGAGCGCAAGCGAAGCGCGGCTCATCAAACGCCCCCAGTCGGAACAAAAATCAACCACACATTATGGTGATGATCCTATTTTTTAAAAAATGTTAGTTTTTTCATCGATTTCGCTACTATTAATCAATTTTCAAGCATACAATTAATTAACAAACGAACGAACTATTTAATGAGTTAGATTTAATAAGGGGTGCTATTACTTTGATAATTACTTTCTCCTAAAATGATGGATTGAGTGTCAGCGTCAATGACAAGGTATTTATGATAGATCTCCTGATTTGTTTGCTGATAGGATGCTAAAAAATAAACTTGTCGATTGGGATGAATAAAAGTATGTTGAGAGAGGTCTATTTTTTCACGTATAAAATTTGTTTTTAGATGAAATGTTTCCTCAGCCTTCGGTACGTCCTTAAAGGCTATTTTTTGACGAATGTTCAAGGTAGCATCGTTATATTCCTCGTAGATTGCCCGGTCTAATTGAAGATAAAAGTCGTCCTCAGTACGAAATGTTTTATATTGATTATTAGGATATTTATAAGATGTAGTTTCAGATGGTATGCAAAGTGTAGGTGCTACTGTGTTTTCTACTGAATCTTGAGGCTGCTGTAGTAAAAATCTTGAAACAACGACCAATGTTAAAAGCAATGCCTGCATGATTAGGCCTCCTTATTGTGTTACAAAGTAGAATTCCCAATTTTTTGATATATATACGCATCGTTACAATATCATCAGGATCTGGTGTGGCTTTATAACTGGAACCTAGTACAGGATAAAACTAGTCAAATTATTGAAATATTGGACTGGCTTTATTTGATCGATCGTTTAGTATCTTCAATAAAATGCTCCCTCGCTATTAGGAAGCTTTTGAATATTTATTTAGTAGGACATCTAGTTCTTGACTACAATTTACAACACTAGGATGGGTGAAGCCTAAATCCATTGCTTTTCTATACATAATCCTTCTTTTAACTTCAATCTCCATCTTCAAGAATTGTTTAACTGATATATTTACCAAAATCTTTTCCTCCTAATTTTTTCTCCATATTCTTGAAATACATTGACCTCGATTCAACTTTTTCATTGTATCTCACATAAAATAAAAAATATGTCACATTGTGTATAGGGTGAGAAATTCGTAATTTAGTCACAGAAAAATATCTTTACTCTTAAAAGAGGGGGAAAATAAGAAATTTTAATATTGGATATTTTAACCCATTTTAATTTACTTTTATTGTATTTTTTATATATTCTATTACCCTATAACAAAAATATTAGGGTTTTTTTATTGCTAGTTTTAAAAAAATAAACAGAGAAAGATTTAATAGATTACTAACTTTTTTACTATAAAGATTTATATTTACGTCGATTGAATTTAAAATGAATTTCGTATCTTGTCACAATTTATCAAATAAACTTTTTTGTTGTTTGTTATTGAGGAGATTTTATTTTGGTTGAAAATGTTGAGAATTTTCGAAATATATAGAATAATAGGTAAACGGGTTTCTCGAATCTATTAAATGATAGGGGAGGTATACGATGTTGAAGGTAAGGTTGCCATTATTAAGCGTTATTATCGCGGCTATTTTAATGTTAATAGCATGTTCAGAAGTGACAACAAAAACAGGAGAATCTTCAGAATCAAAAGAAATTACTAACCATTCCGTTCAACACGTGGAAGAATCTAAAACGAAACCTCCAGTTATTGATAGGGATTATGATTTTACATATTTAGAGGAATTGCCAGAGGAAAAACAAGCTTTTTATGAAGAATTCTTAAGCAAAGGGGATAGTAATAGTTTAAAGATTTTTACACCAGAGGAAATAGTGTTAATTATGATGAATTTAATACTTGAGCATAATTTCGATAAACTATATGCAATTACCTACAATAACAATGAGCTTCCAAATAAAGAAACCTTTATCAAAGAATACATCAATTATTTATTAGATGAGCAAATACAGGATTATTTGATGTACAGATACTACGATAATATTTCATTGGATAAAGATACTAGCACCGAAAATGTAGCAGTTGTTAAATTAGAAATTATTTTTGGAAGTTCCCATTTTCTCAAGACATTTGCCTTGCTAAAAGAAAATGGTACGTGGAAAATTGATTTATACAATAATATGAAAGAAAAGAAGGCGAAATCTGAAGAAAAATAGAGGAGATAATAATGACCGTAATATACTTTGTTAGACATGCCCATTCACACTATACAGCTGATGAGTATAATCGACCGCTATCTGACAACGGGTTTAAGGATAGGGATCGTGTCACAAAATTATTCGAAAATAAAATGATTCACGTAATTTATTCAAGTACATATAAAAGGGCCATCCAAACGGTGGAAGGCATTGCGCAAGAACATCATCTACAGGTTAATATCGTGGATACTTTTAAAGAAAGAACATTGTCTAATAAAAAGATAATGGATTTTGACGATGCGATTCGTCAATTATGGAGTCATCCAAACTTTGCATTTGAGGGTGGAGAATCAAATGAAACCGCAATGGAACGAGCTATTACTACCTTGCAAAAGATAGTGCTAGCGCATCCAAATGACAATATAGTGATTGGTACACATGGCAATATAATGGTCTTAATGATGCAATATTTTGATATTCAATATGATTATTCGTTTTGGAAAAAGCTGTCAATTCCAGATGTCTATCAACTTACATTTCAAAACTTCGTGTTAGTTGATGTTCAGAGAATTTGGAAAGAGTAGGAGAAGAGGATTGTACAAGAATTAAGGGAACAAATATTGAAGCTAGAAAAGCAATTAATGCATTATCGGAAAGTGGATTTTGAGAATATCGAGAATTTGGTAGTTCGAGCACAAAGTATGATAAAGTTTTACAATTAAATTCGCTGGAAAACGAAGATGGAATATCCCATTTGTAGCTAGGGATTTTGCGATTCAGCAAGTGGCACCTCATGTCGTCCATACTACATATTGCACAACGTCCATTACAAACGGCAAAAAACCATTAAGAAGCTTCATTTAGGTGTTGCACGACACAGAGTGGAAAATGTATTTTCATCAGGGAACCCCAACTATAAACGCCCGTATGTAATAAGACATACGAGCGTTTTTTGAAATTGGCCGAAGAAGTGACAGCCCATTATTTTGTTTTATTGAGAATCAGCTTTGCCATTCTTCTCGTAATAAACCAAATAAAACTACATCATGAAATTGACCGAAGCGGAAAATCTCATTTCGTAAAATACCTTCTTTTGTAAAGCCACACTTTTCATAGGAACGAATAGCTGCTTTATTAAAGCTAAAAACCTGAAGTTTAACTTTATTAATAGCAATATAATTAAAAATAAAATGAATAAGAGTTTTCATTGCATCCGTTCCAAGTCCTTTACCTTGCCATTGTTCGCCGATTGAAATGCCTACAAAGCAAGTACTATTTTGCCAGTTGATTGAATAGACACCACAGGAGCCGACAAGCTCATTTGATGTTTTTTCAAAAATTCCGAAGATAAACTCCTCTTTTTTCCCACTGATACTTTGAAAGAATGAAGTATGATCCTCAAAGGTATTTGGAAAGGGGATTTCATCATTGGCAAGTAGCAACGATTTCTTTTCACTTTCCATTTTTACAAATGCTTCTAAGTCGATGGAAGTCATTTGCTGTAAAGTAATAGTTTGACCTGTAAGAAATTCTTTAAAATAATTTTCCATTTGTATTCTCCCTCGTTCAAGGGCTGCAGTTAGAGTTACATCCCTTGGATAATTTGTTGTATAAACAAAGCATCTACTGCAATTTTCGCACTCATATGCACAACTCCTTATGTTTAGGTAACTTTATAGTAGCATTTTTTGGAATAAGTAGAAATAAATATTTTTATCAGGTGTGTTGATTAACCATTTTTATCCACCTTAATTAAATTAGAAGGATCTGATTTCCGCTACGGGCTACTCGCTTTGTCGCTGACGCTTCGCTTTCGCACAGATAAAACATTTTGTCGCTGACGCTTCGCTTTCTGCACAGATAAAACATTTGTCGCTGACGCTTCGCTTTCGCACAGATAAAACATTTGTCGCCGACGCTTCGCTTTCGCACAGATAAAACATTTGTCGCTGACGCTTCGCTTTCGCACAGATAAAACATTTGTCGCTGACGCTTCGCTTTCAGCGCAGATAAACAATTTGTCGCTGACGCTTCGCTTTCGCACAGATAAAACAATTTGTCGCTGACGCTTCGCTTTCGCACAAATAAAACAATTTGTCGCTGACGCACAGAGCAAGGCTTTCTGCGAGCGAGCATCGAGTAGCCCTACGCTGCAAGCGCCTTCATCATAACATGTGGTTGATTTCTTTGATAGAAGAGCTTGTTTTTCGATAAAAGCCCAAATAGTTTCGATAAAGAGCGATTTTGTTTCGATAAAAGCCCAAATAGTTTCGATAAAGAACGATTTTGTTTCGATAAATCTTCAAAGTATCCCTATAAAACGAACAAAAGTAGCTTTAGCGATTCTGTTTTGAGGCTCGACACTAAATAGTAACAAGAAAAACCCTTTCATCGATCAATAATAAACCTATTTTTTCCTAATCAACACGCCTTTATTTTTATTATAGTTTTTTTGAAGGGCGCCAATTTGTCTGCTGCTCTACATCTTGTTGTTTCATCCAATCAAGAAAATCTTCTGTGCATTGAGTATCGTAGTCTAACACAGCTTCATAGACATAAATCGAAGGAAGTATTATAGATTTCTTTAGCAGTTCTTCTTTAATTTTCAAAATAACCTTTCGACTATCAATTGTTAGGGAATCGTTCATTAACGATATTAAATCCCTTGATAACGGTCCATTTCGTGTTTCAGAAAACAGCCACATATCAATATTCCAAATTTCTAAAGGCGTATGCTTATATTGAATTTTAAAATAGTAACCATTAAATGGTGATTCTAAATAATTTCGGTATTTTAACTCTAAAACCTTTGGATTGCTAGTTAGATCCGATAAAATCGACATGGCTTCAGTTGCATTAGGGCTGACACTAAAGGTTTCGATATCGATATCTGGATCCACTAGTAAATCATAGGCTGTAGCTCCAACAACATAAGCTTGTCCGATTTTATTCCATTTTTCTAATAACTCCAATTCGTTTAGAATCGTCAGGGCTGTTTCTTTTCGCTCTTGCGCTCTTTTTAATAGTTCCAAAATTTACACCTACCCTTAAATTAATTTCTAAATCATGTTAGAATACATTATATTTGGCAATTGTTCAATACATTATTATGCAATGAAAATAGCTTTCGTGTTCAAACAACAACTCTTAAAACAGAAAGAAGGAAGAATAGATGCGTACTTTTCATCCGTATTTTAGTGGTTTAATGAAATATTTACCTGAAGAGGAGCAGCTTCAATTACAACGTGCAATAGGAGCAACCGAGTCTCAACTTCAAGCATTGCTTAATGTGTTTCCTAACTGTCCAGAGTCACTTATTAATCTACTTAAAGATGTAAATGGAACATATTATTGTAAACATGGTGAAGAAACGATTTGTGTACTAGTGCTCGGCTCAGATCTTGGTGAATATCCGTATTATCTAAAGTCCGTAGAGCAAATTATTGCAGATTTCCGAGTAAAAGATAGTGAAAGTATTTATGAGCGTTATGAGGATTTTTTAGATTATGTGGAAGTGGATGAACGAATTAATATGCATGTACCGTTAAGAGAACGATTATGCTTTTCAGACTGTATGAACAATGGTGGTACATCCCGTTTGTATATTGATTTTAATCCGAATGAAGGTGGTCAAGTAGGGCAAATAATTCGCTACGTTCATGACCCAGATAGCTATGAGGTGATTGCACCGTCCTTTGAAGCATATTTACAAAAGCTTGTTGATACGGAGTATGAATTTACAGCACTTTATGAAGAAGAGGAGATTTGATGAAATTAAAATTTTATGAGGAAAATGATGTTTACTTAATTGATCGATATACCATAACTGAAGACCAGCTTCGATATACGATGTCTCCGAAAGAGAGCATTGAATTAGTGAAGCAGGATACCAACCGTCATGCCATTCTTGTATTAGATGAAGACAAACTCGTAACCTTCTTTGTGTTGCATGAAAATGAGGGGGTCAAGCCATATTCTTCTAATGAACAGGCGATCTTGATCCGCGCCTTTTCGACAGACTATTATGAACAAGGGAAAGGCTATGCAAAAGCGGCATTACAGTTTTTGCCTGACTTTGTTTTAGAGCATTTTCCAACTATCAATGAACTTGTGCTAGGCGTTAATATACCGAACACCGCTGCACAGTCACTTTATAAAAAATGTGGGTTTGCCGATGAAGGAAGGCTGGCAACAGGATTCAATGGTGAGATTAAAGTGATGAGTCGTTACATAAGGTGAGAGCATAATTGAAAAAATGTATCAGGAACGCTCTGCTTGATAATCAATCGCTTAATTATGCAAAAAAAACTGCGAAAAACAGCAACGAACTGTCAAAATAGAACAAAGTATTGCTAACAGGAACTAGTGTTTAATGTACCTCATCGTCATATGGTGTTTACGATCCCGAGGAGCTTCGAAATGTGTTCTTTCAGGATCGAAAATTGCAGGAGTTAAGTCAATTAGTTGCTCAAGTATTTGAATATTACCATCAAAATTGTTCTAAGAAACGTCGGCTAAAGCCTGGAATTATTACAGTCATCCATACATTTGGACGAGATTTAAAATATAATCCGCATTTGCATGTGCTTGTTACAGAGGGAGCGATGGATGCTCAGCGTGAATGGTATCCATTAGATTGGATTCCCTACGAATATTTAAGAAAATCGTGGCAGAAGGTGGTACTAGATTCAATGAAGCGAAGACAGATGATGTGCCAGCCTATGTGATTGGTGAATTTATGGTGGACAAGAAACCAGGAGAAGCTGTGTCACTGGAGTGTCCGTATTGTTCGGGAGAAATGTTTGAAGCTTTTAAACTATATAAATTGCCTTCCGAAGACTTTGTAATGGAGCTATTTATTCCTATTTAAGATTTTGTGAATAACATAATTCGTTGTTGATGTTTTATAGTGGTCTAATAGTAAGCCCATGCTATAATGATAGTAATAAAAAAGAGGTGATGCCTGATGAATCGAAAAGCAATACGAAGAATTCCGTTAGAAAAGCTTTTTGACTTGAAGGTTGATTTTGCCTTCAAGCAAATGTTCGGAAATGAAAAGAATAAAAAAATTACAGTTGTTTTTTTGAATGCGGTACTTAAACTTACAGGACGAGACACTATTAAAGAAGTAACATTCCTTAAACATGAATTGGGCGGTGAATATCAAGACGATAAACAATCCCGACTAGATATTCTTGTGAAAACACAAAATGGTGACTTCATCAATGTGGAAATTCAACTATCTAATCAGCATGATATGACAAAGAGAACGCTATATTATTGGGCAAAAATGTATGAGTCGCAACTAGTTAGAGGGATGGGCTATAGTGAGTTACGCCCAACAATCACGATCAATATTTGCAATTTCACAATGTTTAAAGACAACAAAAATTATCACAATACTTTTCATCTATATGAAGACACAACATTATCAAGACTAATGCCAGAAGAAGATGTGATGGAAATTCACTTTATAGAGATAAACAAGTTTATTTCGCTTTGGTATGAAGGAAAGTTGAATGCTCTTGAGGACCTATTAATTCGATGGTTGTTATTACTTGGTATGGTCGATGGTCGTAATAAGAAAGTATATGCAGAGATATATCGTGAATTGGAGGAGTTAGCGATGAAGGATGAAAACTTACGTGCAGCATTTGATACATGGGAAGAAATCAGTCAATCCCCTGAAACAATTCTTGCTTATCAATCTCGCTTAAAGTATATCCTAGATGAAGAAGCCCGTTATATTGATGGAATAAACAAGGGAAGAGAGCAAGGGAAAGCAGAGGGAATGAAAGAAGGACTAGAGCAAGGACTAGAACAAGGGCGTAAACAAGAGCAAATAGAGTTAGTGAAAAAATTGATGAAACGACATGTAACCGTTGAAGAAATAATGGATTTAGTAGGCTTATCGAGAGAAGAAATTGAAAGAATAAAGGATCTAGATTTACCTCAAGATTAACACATATAAAGCATGACTAAATATTTTGTCTATTCACTTTTCACAATAAAGATAGCTACCTGATGCTTGATTTTATTAAAAGTCAAGTTTTTACGCTGAAACTATTTAAAATAGTGCATTCTTATATAATGTCACACATTATATGTATAAAAATTAAAATTTTGGCTCTTCACCATAACTCGTGGTTGATTTTCTGTTAATTCAATAATTTTACATTTTACTATAGAAAAAAAGCGAAATCTCACGTATCGTAATCATGTTTTGGTGAAGAGTCCTTTTATTTCAATTTTTAATAAGATGTAGGTAGAGTCATGCCAACTTTTGTAATTCGCCATCTATTTTTATATAGATGGTTTTTTTTTGATATGAGGACGTCTTTTAGAGTTTACTGTAAGTACTTTCCGTGACATAAAATTGTAACAATTCAAAAAAATAAAAGTGTTTTAAGGGAAATGATGGCACTTCTTGTAAATGAATGACGTTATTTTTATTGGAAACAAATATTTAGTTTCCCAAATAATACATTGGAGGATTTTACATTGAGTAAAGAAGAATTATTAAACTTGAGTAGTAATTCATTGTTTGTAGCATTTATATTACTACTAATCGCCATCATACCGATTGGGCTTGCCGTGAAATCAAAAGGAAAAATGTTTGGAAAAGTAGGGCTTACACTTACGTATATTGCTTTTATTTTACAGCTAGTTTATTTCATTTTAAGGTGGATTGCGGTTGATCATGCACCTGTAAGTAATATGTACGAGTTTATGACGTTTTTTGGCATCATGCTTACTGGTAGCTATTTGATTATTCATTTTTTATATAAACAAATAGTGGTAGGCTTGTTCACCATTCCTGTGTCATTAATTATTCTCGGTTATGGAAGTGTTTTTACAAAAGAAGTTTCACCACTTGTGCCATCGCTGCAAAGTCATTGGTTAACGATCCACGTTATGACAGTTGCATTTTCAAGTGCCATATTATCGATATCGTTCGCAACAGGTATTATTTATTTATTAAGAACATTAGATGTTTCTAAATTTTCGATTCGTACATTTGCCTTGGAATTTGTGATGTATTGTCTAATTGTCGTAATTGGCTTTATCGGAGTGGCTACTTATTTTAACTTTTCAGGAGATAAACTCGAGGTTCAGTTTGAAAATGTACAAGGTCAGGAAGAAACAGCAGTTTATACGATGAAGCCGCTCATTGTCACGAAAGACGCAGTAACATCTAGTGGGGAACAGGTTGGCGTTTTACAGATTACAAATAAGATAGATGCGAAGAAATTGAATTCTATCGTATGGGCATTTATAGGTGGAACGGTTTTATATGCTGTGATTTTACTCATTGCGAGAAGACCGTTAATTGTTTTATTAAAGCCATTAACAAACCGTGTACAACCAGCATTAATGGATGAAATTTCATATCGAGCTGTTGTCATAGGCTTTCCGCTGTTCGCCTTAGGAGGACTTTTATTTGCCATGATTTGGGCGCAGATTGCGTGGAGTAGATTTTGGGGCTGGGATCCTAAGGAAGTATGGGCACTTATTACATTTTTATTTTATGCTGCTTTCCTTCATTTACGACTATCTAAAGGCTGGGAAGGCGAGAGGACAGCTTGGTTAGCGATTGTTGGATTTGGCATTATCGTTTTTAATCAGGTATTTGTGAATTTAGTAATTGCTGGTTTACATTCTTACGCGTAAGGGGCTATGACTGAATATAATTAACAAATCAAAAAGAGACATCCGCAATTTGGATGTCTCTTGAATTTTGCACTGTTTATTCTAAAGCCGAAATTAAAGCTTTACAACATTAGTTGCTTGTGGTCCGCGGTTACCTTCTTCAACGCCGAATTCCACTTTTTGGCCTTCTTCTAAAGTTTTAAAGCCATCTGATTGAATAGCAGAGAAATGTACAAATACATCATTTCCACCTTCTACCTCGATAAAGCCAAAACCTTTTTCTGCGTTAAACCATTTTACTGTACCTTGTGTCATGTGAACAACCTCCCAAAAAAATTCAACAATCATATTCCTTCAATCGCTCGCAAAAAATCACGTATTCAAAAGCCGTATTACTTTTGAATACGTGATTTTAATGGTTAAGACGAAGTAATGTAATTATTATTGTTTTAATTATATAACAGTTCGAGACATTTATCCAGTATATTCCGTTTTTAGTAAGAAAAATTTACATTGGATTGTTTTTTACTATAATTTACAGGCGTGTTGATTAACTATTTTATCCATTGGGATTAGAAGACGCTGATTTCTGCTACAAGTTACTCGCTTTCCTGCGGGAGTCGAGTAGCCCAATACTACAATCAGTTAATTAATCCATGCTTTCTCTTTAGCGACAATGACTGCCTCTGCACGAGATTCTACATTAAGTTTGACAAAAAGTTTGGATAAATAATTTTCGACGGTGCGTTGAGTAACCCCAATAGCGGAAGCGATTGCTTTATTTGTGCATCCTTGTGATACTAGCTGTAAAATCTCTTGTTCTTTATCACTAAGTAAAATGTCTTGCTGGGTATTTGATAGATTGGTACGTTGTTGTACAAAGTCTAAAAAATCTGCTGAAAGTAAGATTTCACCTCTTAGTGCAGCTTGAATAGTTTGAATAACTTGCTCCTTTGTAGCTAGCTTGGATAGTAGTCCGTCGATTTTTTTCTCAACCAATAGTTCGTAATAATCGGAAAGCTCGTATCCTGTATAGAGTAAAATAAGTGCTTCTGGTTGCTTTTTTTTAATCATTTCTGAAAGCTGGATGCCATTGATTGGTTTCATATTAATATCGATCAAAAATAATTGGAAATTTTGAGCATCCATTCTCGACAGTACAGAAGCACTATCCTGCTCTGTATCTATACGAACGTTTGTTAAATCCTGTAATAATGTTTTTGTACCATCTAAAACGACAGGATGGTCATCTACAATAAGAATATCAATCATATGATTCCACCTCCTCTTGTATTTGAATAAATATATGCATTCCTTCATTTTGACTGGAGGTTAGGGCGATATTTCCATTAAAAGCACGGACACGTTCTCGGATACCGTTAATGCCCATTGAAGTTGAAGATTGCATTAAATCTTCAATATTACAGCCAATACCATTATCGTCGTATTGGAGGATAAAACCACGAGGGATCGCTTGTAGTCTTAGTGAAACCTCGGTTGCCTCAGCATGCTTTATTGCATTATTTAAAAGTTCTTGTACTAAGCGATAAACGACTAAATGTAAGGTTGCATCATGGAATTGAACACGTTCTATTTGAGTAGTTAACATAAAATCTGCCCGTATTTTCACTTTTTGTATCAGTTTTTTTAAGGCCATTTGTAACCCAAATGTATCAAGCAAAGGGGGACTTAGATTCTCGCAATATTCACGTAAATCTTTCGTTGCATTTAGTAATTGCTCCCGGATATCTAATACCTTTTCTTTTTTTATCATCGTTGAGCCAGCTAGGACATCTAACTCTCTCGCTATATGAAGCTGCTCTTGCAATACGGTGTCATGTAATTCCTGTGCTAAAATACTCTTTTCTTTTTCAGTGATAGTCCATAACAATTTATCGAGCCAAGGAAGCTGTGTATCGTTGTTATCCTTCATATGCTGTATTTCACACACTAAATCTTCAATGAGTTTTAAATTAACTATAAACATGGAAACATAGAGTGCAAGTAACTCCAACCAAAGAAGCTCTTCTTTGTGTAGAGCATGTCTAATTATCAAAATAATTTTTTCTTCACCCGTATCGTGTAATAGTAGATTAGTCATTTCAGTCTCTATGCTAACTTCACCTGGGCTGATTGGTACACCTTCGGATATTGTTGTAATGGTAAAAGATGCAGTACCCAGCTTTTCTATTATTTCATATTTAAACAAATTAAGTAATTCCTGCTGATTTTTTGCTTTACTCATGCGGTTAACGGCAGCATATAAATTATGTACATAATTGCCACTAGATGAAAAGATAACTTTTCGATACTTATAATCAAGCTGCTCCTTAATATAGAAACAAGCAATAAAACTAAGGAAAACAAGGATAAAGACACTCGTCATTTTAACAATCGACAATTGGTCTAAAAACACTATAATAATGCCTGAAGTTAATATTAAAGTGCTGAAAAAGGCTAGTGTTGAATAATAACGTAAACGAGATAATTGATATTCAATATCGAATAATCGTTCATTCAGTTGAATGAAGATAAAAGAAAAAGGAATAAACAATAAAAATAATGCAGCTAAATCTGCATTTAATATAGTAGTGTGACCCAGAATTTCAGGGACGACGAAAAAAAGTAAAAACGGTAAGAAAGGCGTGATAAACGCAATAGCGATAAGACGGATCTTAGCCAATTTTGTTCGTAAATAACTTGTTAGTAAAATATAGACGGCATAAAGTACAAGTAAAGCAAACAGACCTAGAGTAATTAAAATGGATATATTTCTAATGTCAAAATTAAATTTTTCAATGAAATAACAGCAAGGTCTAAATAATAGTAATAAATACAGCCATTTGGTATTTATATATGGCCATTTTATATGAAGATAACAGAAATAACATTGTAAAAAGTGAATAAAAAGTACTAAGCATAAAACCATACAATTATTAATTACAAACATTCCAATTGGATTCCCTCTACTTGAGGCTCCCGTACTTATATAGGCCAATGAACATGTTAATAAAAATAATATTAATAATTTTGTGAGTTGATTATCTTTCTTCCTTTGCCATAAATAGATGGCAACGACAAAAGATAATATGAAATAAAACAGTGGAAAGATAATTTGCAAGTATAATTCTTCGGGAATATCTTTATGCTGAACTGTAATATTATGAATTTCGCCATTTGGCTTAGTAATTGTTAGCTCATTCGCACTTCTAGCGAGAGAATGGCGTTGGATTGACCTATTATCTTGTGCTGGTTTGCCATCGAGTTCCAGTAAAATATCACCTTTTTCAATATTTTGTTGCTGTGCCCAGTGAGGATAATAGAAGTCAACAATAACAGGTTGGCCGCTAGTTGTGTCCACTGAAATACTAATAAAAGGTACTCGTATTGCCACGACAAGTACATAAATACCGAGAAGTAGGTATGTTATAAAAATACTATATGTCCATTTACTCATAGTTTTCGCTCATTTATTTGCATGATCATAATGCCCCATTTCATCATTAAGTATGCTTATATTATCCATAATTTTTGGTAATTTTGGAATACCGAAATATGGTGTTTCGGAAAACCACTATTACTTTTTCGGAATAACGAAATAGTTTTTTCGGAGAAGGATGTGATAATGTAAATCTAGCATATGTGACGAAAAGGGGGAGCGTTGCATGAAAAAGAGTGGATTAACACTGATCCTTTTTTTTCTAATCGCTATCATGTCGTACCCAATGGCAACAATCGCTAAAAACTTTGAAAATGATGTGGTGAAAGTAGATATTTGCATTACCGGGGGTGACAATCATTTTATCTATAAGATTCCAAAGCATTTACATAATAATACGCCGTATTATGAAATGAAGAATAACATTGAATCTTCTTTAGCTAGGCATTGGAAGGTCGGAAATGCTCATTATGAAGCCCAACAGTCAGATGTTATATATACTTTTTTTATTAATGATTTAATTCATGAACAACAAGATGGGCAGATGAAAGTAGCAATTCCATATAATATTTTAGTAGGAATGTTTGATAAAAATGAGCCCATTCAATTACGGATTTTGGCTAGCAAATTAACCAACTGGAAAGTCAATGCAAAGGATTGGGCAACTCTCGGCTTTGAGGAACCACTCAATTATTTTAGTGATCAGGAATATGTTTTTGAGGGAGCGGTCAACGAACTATTACAGCAACGGGTAGGACATTTTAATGGTACAGTTATGAAAGGTCAAATGGTGCTGAAAAGTGTAATTTATTTTAACTTTATGATCGCACAGCTTATTGCCTGTATAATTTTATCAAGGCGTTTTAAAAAGAGAATTATTGAAGATCCAGAAACGATGCATCAGTTCCGAAAACTTAACTATATGTATCAAATCATTCCGTTAATGATTATTGTTATGCAAATTGTTTTTTTAGTTATGTCAGGGTTACTGACTGCGTTTAGTCTCTATTTTAACCCAGGCATTGACATATTACTTATTGTTGGCCCCATTATAGTTAATATTATTTTGTTGCCAATGTTTTTCGTCACGACTGAAAGCGAAATTTCAAAGGAGCTAGAATACAATTCCTTTGGCACAGGCATGTAAATATGGAATGATTGTTTTTTATTTTTTGACGACCAAATGTAGTTATTAGATGTTATAATGGTCAACAGCATACTTGAAGGAGCTGTTGAATGACATGACGCATCCAGAAATCGCGTACTTAAACTTACTACAACATATATTAGATAATGGAGTTAAAAGAGAAGATCGTACAGGAACAGGTACATATAGTGTATTTGGCTATCAAATGCGATTTGATTTGAGCAAAGGTTTTCCTCTTTTAACGACCAAACGTGTACCATTCAAGCTTGTAGCAAGTGAGCTACTTTGGTTTATTAAAGGGGATACAAATATTCGTTATCTACTGCAAAACAACAATCATATTTGGGATGAATGGGCTTTTAAAAAATGGGTTGAATCTGATCAGTATACTGGTCCTGATATGACAGATTTTGGTCGCCGTTGCTTAGTGGACGAGTCTTTTAATGCTGTCTATCAAAAAGAGTTAGCATCATTTTGTGAGCGAATTTTAACAGATGATGAATTTGCACGTCAATACGGGGAGCTTGGGAATGTTTACGGTAAGCAGTGGCGTAATTGGACAACATCGACAGGGGAAAATATTGACCAATTACAAGATGTGATCCATCAAATTAAGCACAATCCAGATTCACGACGTATCATCGTCAATGCATGGAATCCTGAAGATGTTATCAATGCTGGCGCAAAGGGCAGTAAAGCTGCATTACCTCCGTGTCATGTAATGTTCCAATTTTATGTCGCAAATGGCAAGTTGAGCTGTCAGCTAATGCAAAGAAGCCTTGATACATTGTTAGGCTGTCCATTTAATATTGCTTCATATGCATTACTGACACATTTAATTGCACATGAATGCGGATTAGAAGTTGGCGAATTTATTCATAGCATTGGGGATGCTCATATATATTCAAATCACGTGGAGCAAGTGAAAGAACAGCTATCACGCGAGCTTAGGGACCTACCAACCTTAAAAATTAATCCGGATAAAACGTCAATTTTTGACATAGAACTCGAAGATCTTTCTATCGAGGGCTATGATCCACATCCAGCAATTAAAGCACCAATTGCCGTGTAAACTAAAACAGCAACCGATTTTGGTTGCTGTTTTTTTTATGTAGGCCGAAGTGATGGATTAAAGAGCTAGAGTGATGGGAAGAAGAGTTAGAGCGATGGATAAAAGGGGCAAAGTGACGGAAGGAAGAGCCAGGGCGATGGATAGAATACAGGGCGATGGATAAAAAGGCCGGAGCGACGGATAGAATTCATAGCGATGGATAAAAGGGCCAAAGCGATGGAAAGAATCAGAGCGACGGATAAAAGAGCCAAAGCGACGGAAAGAATACAGAGTGACGGATAAAAGAGCCAGAGCGACGGATAAAAGGACCAAAGTGACGGATAGAATTCATAGCGATGGATAAAAGGGCCGAAGCGACGAAAAGAAGAATCGAAACGACGGAAAGAAAAGCTAGAGCGACGGATAGAATACAGATCGACGGATAAAAGGGCCAAAGCGACGGAAAGAAGAATCAGAGCGACGGATAAAAAAGCCAGAACGACGGATAGAATACAGAGTGACGGATAAAAGGGCCAAAGCGACGGAAAGAAGAATCGAAACGACGGAAAGAAAAGTTAGAACGACGGATAGAACCGCCAAAAACGTGGATAGAACCGCCAAAGCGACGGATAAAAGGACCAAAGTGACGGATAGAATTCATAGCGATGGATAAAAGGGCCGAAGCGACGGATAGAATCATCAAAAACGTGGATAGAACCGCCAGAAACGTGGATAGAACCGTCAAAAACGTGGATAAAACCGCCAAAACGACGGAAAAACCGCCAAACCGACGGATAGAACCGTCAAAATGCCAGATAGAACCGCCAAAGCAGCCAAAATAGAGATCCATATTTTATAAAGAGCCAAATTTTCTAGCACTTTATATAAAGGATGTTTTAATTTTTGAAATTTCTTCCGATATAAGTTTTAATCTGGAAATTTTAACGAACAGTAGAGGTGAATGATGTGAGGAGATCATTGGTTTTTCTAATAGACGGAAGAGAGCGTGAGCGGCATTTAAGGACGAAATTGCTTACGAATACTCCTCAAATAAAAGTGGAATCTGAGCTACCCCACATCTCTACAAAATTAACACAGGAGCAAATACATATAATGATGCAGGTCATTGAGGAAATTCGCCTTCAACCTTATAAAGAAAGACTATAAATGTAAGCGCCTTCTAAGCTATAATAGCTTAGGAGGTGTTTTATGATGAACGTGATATTTATCGAAGCGTTTTCAGGTACAGAGCTTTTACAAATGGTGTCACATGATGTGGCAGGCATATTAGCAGCGGCACAGGGGGAAAGTGTGACGTTCCCAGTTGGCCATTTTAAGTATGAATTTCATAATTTAGACTTTTATGAGGAAGATGGAGAAATACGACAAGAATTAGTCATTTATTTGAAGAAAGTATAATCATCGTATAGTACTTCTCAAAACGGCAGGGATAAATAGAGCAATTCATTTGCTTATATTTCAATCTGTAACTATAATAGTTACAACAGGTGGTGATACATATGGTGAACAGTCGATTTTCGGTAGCGATCCATATACTTTCGCTCATTGCAACAACATCTGATAAAAGCCAGCTGACATCTGATTATATCGCAGGGAGTGTTAATACAAATCCAGTTGTCGTGCGCCGAATGATCGGGGTATTGAAAAAAGCGGGTTTGCTTTCATCTCAATCAGGTATTGCAGGCTATGACCTATTAGTAGAGCCAAAAGATTTAACGCTATTAGCCATTTACCATGCGATTAATGGGCCACAGCAGCTATTTGCGATTCATGATGAGCCAAATCCAGATTGTACGGTTGGTCGAAAAATCCAATGTACTTTGGAAGATGTTTATACATCTGTCTGGCATGCAATGGAAGAACAGCTTCAAGCACAAACTTTACAGAATGTGTTAGATCAACTTCGTTAAATGACGAAGTCGGTCTTTTGTATCTAACCTGTAACTAAATCGGTTACAACTGAAAAATGGGAGGAATTATGAGTATGAAAATTGCAGTAATTGGCGCAACAGGGAAAGCAGGGCAAAAAATTGTAGAGGAGGCACTACAGCGAGGACATGATGTAACTGCGATTGTCCGTTCAGCTTCGAAAGTAACAACAAATATTCATGTTCTTGAAAAGGATGTTTTTGCATTATCTCAAGAAGATGTGAAAGGCTTTGACGTAGTCGTAAATGCGTTTGGCGCTCCTTTTGGTCAAGAGGAATTACATGCGAAAGCTGGCCGTCATGTAATTGATATTTTCACCGGCATTGATACAAAATTAGTTGTTGTCGGTGGTGCTGGTAGTCTGTTTGTCGATCCAGAGAAAACGATACGCGTAATGGATACACCAGATTTCCCAGAAATGTTTTACGCGACAGCTAAAAACCAAGGTGAAAATTTACATGACTTGCAACAATCCACTATTACTTGGACATTTTTAAGTCCATCTGCTTTCTTTGATCCAGAGGGTCCACGTACAGGTAGCTATACGGCTGGAGAAGATCAATTATTAGTGAACGATGCTGGAGAAAGCTATGTCAGCTATGCAGATTACGCCATTGCGGTATTAGATGAAATTGAAAAACCTAAGCATGTAAACAGCCGATTTACAGTGACTTCTAATAAATAATTAAGAAATCGAGTATAAAGTAAGTGTATTATTAATTATTTCATTATAATAATTTATGTTAAAGACAGAATGACGCATTTATGTTGATTCTGTCTTTTTCCTTTAATACCTATAAATTTTGAGGATGTTATATACTATTTTTAAAAATGGGAAACAAGGGGGAGAATAAACAATGGAGATATGTTTAGTTCGACATGGAGAAACAGATTGGAATAAGGAAGGGAGATTACAAGGGCGTACGAACATTCCTTTAAATCAAGCAGGAGTTGATCAAGCAAATGAATGTGCTAATCATTTGTCGACAACAAATTATGATTTGATTATTACAAGTCCATTACTTCGTGCAAAACAAACAGCTGAAATCATTTCAGAAAAAATGTCAGTACCGATTTTAGAAATGAATCATTTTATTGAGAGAAATTATGGTGATGCAGAAGGATTGACAGTTGTGGAACGTACATCTAAATTTCCTAACAGAAATTACCCTAATCAAGAACCAAGAGATAGCTTAACGAAGCGTGTAATGGAAGCACTACATTTTATTTATCAAAGTGAGAAAGATAAAAGAATTATTTTAGTATCACATGGAGGAGTGATAAATGCTATTTTAGCAGCTATTTCAAATAATGAAATTGGTTCAGGTAAAACAAAGTTAGGAAACGCCTGCTTATCTGAAATTAAATTTGAAAAAGATAAATGGACGATTCAATACTATAATCAAACTAGTCATTTGTCTATGATGAGATAAGTTGTATTAATTAAGCGTTTTGGCACAATTTTCAAGATAGTTGACTAAATTTGGTGCAACTCTCTTGTTATCTTTACTTTAGCTGTTCGAATTAATTGCCGATATTTTTTTGAATTTTCGAGGAAATTCCTTATCTATTCATCAATTCTTCTTTTGAAAGCGATTTTTACTGTATATTAATGTTAATAGTAGCGCTTAGTTTATGAATTTTTCATTTTACAGATAAATGACTGTTTACAACACGGCATTTATTAGCTACTATCAAGTGTGAGTAAAACATCAAAGGAGACGACAATTATGTCCACACAACGTATTGAAAAAGACTTTTTAGGTGAACGTGTATTACCAGGCAATGCTTATTACGGAATTCAAACGCTTCGTGCAACTGAAAATTTCCCAATTACAGGTTACACGATTCACTCTGCTCTTATTAAAGCAATGGGTATTGTAAAAAAAGCAGCTGCATTTGGTAATATGGAGGTACACTTACTTTCAAAAGAAATCGGAGATGCAATTGTCGAAGCTTCACAAGAAGTTATTGATGGCAAGTGGGATGCAGAATTTATCGTAGACCCAATCCAAGGCGGTGCTGGCACATCTATTAATATGAATGCCAACGAAGTCATTGCTAACCGTGCCTTAGAGATTTTAGGTAAGGAAAAAGGGGACTACCATACAATTAGCCCAAACAGCCATGTTAATATGTCACAATCTACAAACGATGCTTTCCCAACAGCTATTCATATTGCTGTGTTGAATTTGATAGATGAATTACTTCTTACAATGGAAAATATGCAAGCGGTGTTCCACCAAAAAGCGGAGCAATTTGCGCATGTTATTAAAATGGGTCGTACGCATTTACAAGATGCTGTGCCGATTCGATTAGGACAAGAATTTGAAGCATACTCTCGTGTTATCAGCCGTGATATTGTTCGCATTCGTCAAACTCGCCCAAATTTATATGATGTGAATATGGGGGCAACTGCTGTTGGTACAGGATTAAATGCATTCCCTGATTATATTCAATCAGTAGATGTTCATCTTGCTGAAATTTCAGGTTTGCCACTTAAAGGCGCTTCCCATCTAGTGGATGCAACACAAAATACAGATGCTTATACAGAAGTATCAGGCGCATTAAAAATCTGTATGATTAACATGTCGAAGATTGCCAATGACCTTCGTTTAATGGCTTCAGGTCCACGTGCTGGCTTAGGGGAAATCATTTTACCAGCTCGTCAACCTGGTTCGTCTATTATGCCAGGGAAAGTAAATCCTGTTATGCCAGAGGTTCTTAACCAAGTTGCTTTCCAAGTAATTGGTAATGATCATACAATTTCATTAGCATCTGAAGCAGGACAATTAGAGTTAAACGTAATGGAGCCTGTACTTGTTTTCAACTTAATTCAATCGATTAGTATTATGAATAATGTTTTCCGAGCATTTACGCAAAATTGCTTAAAGGATATTGAAGCAAACGAAGATCGCATGAAAGAATATGTGGAAAAAAGCGTTGGCGTACTAACAGCAGTAAACCCACATATTGGTTATGAAGTAGCTGCACGACTTGCGCGTGAAGCAATCCTAACTGGTCGTTCTATTCGTGAGCTTTGCCTTGAACAGGGTGTATTAACAAAAGAGCAATTAGATTTAATTCTAGATCCATATGAGATGACACATCCAGGTATTGCAGGATCAAGTATTATGAAATTAAAATAATGTTTATAAAAGCACTTTGTGAGAGCAAAGTGCTTTTTATATGTCTTTCACCTTACAAAAGTTGGACTTTTTTTCTGTTAATTTTAGGATAATTCGACTATAATAAGTACGTTGGAATAATATTATAGTTGGAGGAGATTAGTATGAGTTTACGAAAAAGAAGTGTCATTGGCTTTACTATTTTAAATGTTCTAATGATTGTTATTTTAGTTATAGATCTAACAAATATTAGATCATTAGAATGGCTATCTACTGTTTTAACGATGCTAGGGATTACTATAACAATATCCTATATATTCTATGTAAAATATAAAATTATTAAGCCGATTAATGAATTAGCAGCATCTGCTCAAGCGATAGCTGAGGGGAATTTACATACTGCTCCTATTGAAGTGAATTCCAATGATGAAATTTCAAAGTTAGCTAAAGCGTTTCTAGAGATGGATGAACAAATACATACGATGACTCAAAAAATTGCGAGTAGTTCTACAGACCTATCATCGAGCATCGAGGAGCTATCAGCAAGTACAAATGAAATTACGATTGCCATTGATGAGGTTGACTCACAAGTAGGGAAAACGACAGAAGGTCTTAAGCAAGCTGCACAGTCTGCTAACGAAAGTGCCATTTCTATGCAGGAAACAGCTGACGGCATTGAACGCATTACCGTGGCAACGCAAGACGTATTTGATCATGCAAAAGAAGCAAATGAAATTGCGGGTAACGGAGCGGAAATTTTACACGTAGCTAAAAATCAAATGGAATTTATTTCAACTTCTACTGAAAAAACAAGCGAATTGATGCAACAATTATCTAGCAAAATGACGGATATTAAATCCATGACAGACATGATTACCGCTATTACAGATCAAACGAATTTGCTTGCATTGAATGCAGCGATTGAAGCAGCTCGTGCTGGAGAACATGGTAAAGGCTTTGCAGTGGTAGCGGAGGAAGTTCGGAAATTGGCAGAGCAATCCAAGCATTCGGCTACCCAAATTGTCGAGCTAGTAGTGGGCATTGAAAGCGATACAAAACAAGTAGCAACTTCTGTCGAAGAGGATTTGAAAAACGTTCAACAGGGTGTCTACGTCATTGATGAGGCTACAAAATCATTTGGTACGATCTCTCAGCATGTTAGCAAAATGACAAACCAGCTAGAGGATATTTCTGCCACAGCTGAAGAGCTTTCAGGTAGCGCGAATGAAGTGACAAAATTAGTATCAACGATCGCCAATGGAATGGAAAGTTTGTCTAACTATACAGAAGTCGTTCTGCAATCAGTAGATGAGCAAAGTGCCTCCATGCAAGCGGTCAATACGGTGGTATCAAATGACTTATGTGAACAAGCTGAAAATTTACAAAAACTTACACAGCGATTTAATGGACAATAATGTGTGATGAATGAAATATAAAAAAGGCTATTTTGCAGGGATAGATTATCTGCAAAATAGCCTTAATTGTAATTAAAAATGAGGATTGACAATTTTCTAGAGCAAAAGAGATATTGTCAATCCTTATTTATGTTTAGTTTATTAAAGTTCTTTATACATTATAATATGAAGACCAATAGGAGGATAATCAAAAACTTCACCATATGCTTTAAAACCCAATTTTTTATAATATTCCACTGCTGAGACTCTAGCTTTACACCATATTAAATCAGAATTATGTTCCTTTATAATATTTTCAGCAAATTTTACAATTGAGCTTCCAGCACTTAAATTTCGAAACTCTTCGAGAGTTGCCATTTGTCTTAAGCGATATTGTTTTTTTAGAGAAAAATTTGGATTCTTGTCAATAACAAAGGTTGCAACACTTATTAGTCTTGCTTGATAAAATGCCCCAACATGAAATGCATTTTCTGTATGATCTGTATCATACATTGAATCCTCAACTGGTTGTAATGGTCGTAGAACAGCCTGCCTAATATTGTAAGTCAATTCTGGTTCAATTTTTCTAATATCCAGCATATTCTCCCTCCAATATAACTAAATCATTTCTATATATATTACCATTTAAAATATTTTTCATATAAATATCACACGTGTTGATTAACCAAAATTATACAGTAGTTGAATGATTTATGTTCCAATGAAACACCAGGATTTCTTTCACCCTGATTCGCCATTCTATTGGCAGGGCAGCACAAAGAAACATCCGTGTAAAACCTACGAATGATAAGGGTTTGATATTATTTTTCTTATTCCCTTGTGTATGAAGAAATTTCAAACAAACATAGGCAATAAGGGCTACGAATAGCTGATTGAATACAGCATTTTTTGTTGTTCCGAATAGAACAGGTACGTTCAAGTTTTGTTTAATCCAACGGAAAAAATTTTCAATCGCCCAACGTGACTTATACATGTTGGCAATTTCTTCAGCGGTGATATCCATTAAACTTGTCACGACACGTATTTCTTTATCTTCATGATCTATGAATTGAACGACACGATGGCGTTTTTTCGTTTGTTTTTGTGGCGTCCCAAGCGTACAAGTAAAATCAGCTGTCACATTGGAATCGTTGGTACGACTACCTTGGAGCGATTTTTTGCGATTTAATTGCACATTGTCTTTTAAACGTAACACAAAATGTTGATATTCTTTCAGGTAGCGATCGACTTTATCAATAGAAAAGTAGGCACGGTCACAAACGAGGATAAACCTTTTATCTTCAAGGAATTCGCCAATGGGACCATCATGTTTTAAACCGGTTGTTTCTACGACTTTTAAGGGCATCGCAGTTTCATTAGTAAAACTAACATGTAATTTGATTCCTGAACGTTCGCCGTGATAGACAGCCCAAGGTAATCTTGTTTTGCCTACTGTAATGGTAGTTGAATCAACGGCTAATAATCTTTTCGGCAATTTCAATTTACGACGAGCTGCACGGTTGAGCTTCCCGACAATCACTTCAAAAATTCGTTTGATGATGCCATAATCAAGTGCCTTTAAATGTTTAGAAAGCGATGAATGATTCACCGAAACAAGACCGTTACTTGGACCCACATCCGCTGCGTGGCGTAAACTTTTCCACTCGTTCGTGGCAGCACCAATTAAATACGAAATGAGCGTGGGAACTGTACATTTTCGTGCTGTTTCTACATAACCGAATTCGCTTAAGATTGATTGCCATTCTTCCTCTGAAAGAAAGGTTTGAATGAGTGTAAAAATCGTGTTATTCTTGTTCAAGAGAGATTCCTCATTTCGTAATTGTTTGTGTAGTAACTAACATTTTACATGAGAATCTCTCTTTTTGTATAATTTTTATTGGAAGAAATTAGATAATCAACACGCGTGTATAAATATATTTCTATAAACAAAAAAATAATCCTTCTTCATTTAGTGTTAAATTAACCTGAATTATTCATAGTCATATAAGTTTTGTGGATTTTCATGAGTTTTTTATAGATGTCTCGTTTTTGGTGAATGCAATACGTGTATTCATCTTTTTACTGTAGATGATTGTCAATGATTTGAGAGAAGCCGATTTTTTCGTCAAATTCATGAAAGACAAGATGAGCGGTATCCGAAGAAAACGCACCTCCATCATTAGATAATTTGATAGAACGATTAAAATGTAAGGGAATTTGCGATCATAAGAATCCTTTCTTTGATGTTTGTTTAGTCGCAATAACCTTAACAGAAATGGATTCTTTTTTCATCTTTTAAGTGAAATGGAGAATCCCAGTGAAAAGCCAACAAGTCAGCTTCTCACTGGGATTTTGTGTTGGTTGGTGAATAATCTAGGTTGAATCAAAAAGGCTTTAAGGAGGGGGTGTAAATATTAACATTTATCGTATTATTTAGTCCTTTATATGCAATATTTATTTGGCAATTCAAAGGACTTGTGCACATGAGTTAAATCATACGCACAAGTCCTATTTTGATGGATATGTTGTTCATTCCTGTTTCGGGAGTTGAAAGATACAAAATTGCACCTTTTATTGCACTTGTTGAATCGCTTCATCAGATTTTTTTATCAAATCACCTATTTTTGCAAATATATAAACGAATCCATAGGTAATAGTGAAGTAGATGAATTTATTAGCAATATCACTAAATTGTACAAGTGAAAAATTAGATACCATTAAATCCATATAAAAGAGAAACAAGGTAAATTGAATAATTTGAATCAAAAAATAGATTCCCTTATTTTTCATACCTATATGGAGGGCAAATGATTCTAATACAATGCTTATTGGTATTAAAAGAATAAAACCAATGATGATTCCAATTGATAAAAAAATCGAGCTATATATGCTTGTGAATTTAAAATCTAGAACAAGACTAGCTACATATTGAACGCCCATTAGTAAACTAATAATAATGGCTAACACAGCAACCAAAAAAACAGGAATTAAAAAATAGTCTCTTGTTTTCATAATTTTTAGTCAAACCTTTCTTAGCATTATTTCACGATTGAATTGAAATACTGAAAACTGCGTACGTTTACTTACTTCTCGTAGCAATTAACATTCTAAGTTTGCGTAAGCCTAAACCAAGGAAGTTCCTATGCAAAAAACATATAAATCAATACACCTTTAAGGTTCATAATTACTCCTCGTTATTCCCTTTACTTAACACACTGTAAATTATATCCACAAAGGAATCATAACATAGCAGAGCATTAGTTGGTAGTTTAATGGTAAATTCGCATCTGCAATTGTTGCAAGTGACAGTAGCACCTGTGCGCGTTTAGAATGAAGTAGGGGATTCATTTACACAAGGTTTTCTAATTATTTGCTACAGGAGCGGTTAATATAAAAATAGGACTTGTGTGTAATTTTATGCACAAGCCCTATGGTTGTTGTGTGATGGATTATTGTTGAAAGGTAGTTTCATTATTGGTGCCATTCATATTTATATAACTGATGTAATTCGGATTTATATAATAAAATAATGAAATCATTTCCATTATGGTGTTCACCATAGTAATAATAGTCCCCAACTTCTGCTTCAACATCATATTGATTAAAAATATCAACAATTTCTTTAGAATTTTGACGAATATCAATTGTTTTTTTTATGAATTGCGCTATTTTATTATTTGCATCAGATATTTCATTGGAAGTAAGTTTTACTAAGCCTGTATTACTAAAATCAATCGGTTTTGAATAATCGAATAATGCAAACCATTCCCCATCACCTTGAAAACTAGCGTCTGTTGTTAGTAAATTTTTTTTCTCATCTGCTTTAGGTAAATAAATGTCCCAATTACTTTCGAGTACTTCATATTCATTTGGGAGTAGGCTATTAATTAGTAAAGTACACCCTGAAAACAATAATCCAATTGCTACAAAAAACGTAATTAACCATTTTTTCACAAAATCACCTCGATTTAAAGACGAATGCCTTTTTACATGGTTGCATGCTGTAACTAATGGTAGGCCAATTCCTTTCCTGGTGGCTTATGGAGCTGAATACGAGCGCAAGAAAATGCTACAACTACTTGCGGTTGCCAAAGCACAGGGGAAACATTTAGGCAGATCGTAATTAAACCTTAACTCGTTGACAAAGCAACAACGAGAAGACTTAAAGCTAACTATCATTGCCTGGAAATCGAAAGAATTGTCAGGAGTGTATAATTAATGGGGATCTTAGGACTGAAAAAGAGTTTTTGCTACAAGATTATCAAAGAATGCAAGGAAACAATTCAAAGAGAAACGATTGATTCATGGGGCTTTGCTGTATGTTTACTAAGAATCATTCACACAAGCTATCTAATTTCATTGCTAGAGCCATTTATGAAGCTATGGGAGCTTTTATGAATGCATAACGAAAAGGCTCTGTGTGTAATTTTACGCGCAAGCCTCTTAATTGCTATGTGAAGCGGGGTAAGGAGTGATTGATTATAGCCCCATATCTAATTAGTTGAAATATAACCAACCTTTTCTAGTAATTTCAATGTCGTATAATTTAAATTTGGGAGTTTGTCCAAAGGGAAATATTCTAAATTTTTACTTTCCTCATTTTGTGTAATAATGCCTTTTACAGCAGTTGCTTTAAAAATTGCAGTAGCATTATAAATTTCATCCCCATGTGGAAATTTATAATATAACTCTCTCCCTGAAGCTAAGCCAAGCAATTTCAATTCTTGGGCAATTAAGCCTGTTTCCTCATACAACTCTTTTTGAGCAGTTTCTTCAAAACTATCTCCAATTTCCATTCCACCACCCGGAAGCCCCCAATCATTTGTATCTGAACGTAATTGCAAAAGTATTTCATTCTTTTCGTTTAAAACAATGATTGCGGAACCTGGTGCAATAATAGGACTTGTTCCAACATATTGTCGTAAAGATTTTATATAATTCATGTTTCCTCCAATTGTTCTTTTCTTAACTAAATGAAAAATTCTATCTGTAAAGAATCATAACATAGCGGAATTTTGTTTGGTAGATAAATGGTAAATGTGTGAAGAAGATTAATTTTTACAGCTTGGCGAGACGATAAGATCTAAATAGTTTCAACTTTGAGATAGCTTACATGAGTAACTATTGCGATCTCCTAGAGCCTCTTACAAAGCCTGTGAGGATTGAGAATGATTTAGAAGAAGGTAGTCTATGATTGCTAAGTGTGGAACTAAGGGAGCGTATTGTGTGAAAGTGTTAGTGCATAACAAAAGGACTTTCATATATGAGATTCAATCATACATACAAGTTCTATACTTATTGAAATAAAGCTCCCCGTTTGTAAAAAACTTTTAAAATTATGACTTTCAAAGTCACTGGAATAATCCAATTACCCACACAATTAGGTAAATTGGAATTGCAACTATTAACATACCAGCAATTAAGTACCCCAGGCATTTTAATACAACCTTTATAACATCGTATACTGCACCGGCCAAGTCTTCAATAAACTTTGCGATATGAATCCACCTCTTTACTATCTCTTTTTAAGTGACTACTTTAAAGATATTTTCGTACGTTATAAATAGCATGAAGCCTATAAAACAACTGAGAAGATTTAGGATAAAGTCATGTAACATTGATATGTATATAATAAAAATTCATTTCCAATAAATTTTAAACATCCTTGAAAATTCCTGTCCTTCACTTATTTTACTGAAAATGTTTCGTTAAAAATTGTAACATAGCAGAATAATTGATGATAGAGGAAAAGTAGATGTGTAGATTTAAAGAAGCGCTTAGAGGGAGCTTAGAGACTGTGATCATTGATAGGGGAGTAGAGGAATCACTGACACAGGATGTACCCACGCGTACCAGGAGAATATCCGCGAAATCAGGGCGAATACCCGCGAAGCCAAAGCAAATACCCGCGCGTACTAGGGAAATACCCGCGGAACCAGAGCGAATACCCGCGGAACCAGAGCGAATACCCGCGCGTACCAGAGAAATACCCGCGAAATCAGAGCGAATACCCGCGCGTACCAGGGAAATACCCGCGGAACCAAAGCAAATAACCACACGCTAACATAAAATCCTCGCTAAAAAACAGGACAATGATCTAACAATCACGTCCTGTTTTTTTAATGTGAATTATTTAATGCAATGCATCGCTGCCTCAGCTTCTTCCCATGGAACTGAGTAGCCCTTGCCTTTTGCACAAAAAATACTGGAGGATGTATATTCAGGATCAGCATTTTTATCGTAGCCGATTTGCGTGATAACCTCTTCCGTATTATGGCACGCATCATAACCATCAAATTGCAGGGAGAGTACGCCCTTTCCGTTGGTGTAGGCGGCAAAGGTTGTGCTGTAGCTCATAAATGTTGCAACAGGGGCACGGCCAGTTAAAATCGCATCATTTTCGGTTAGGATTGGTGCGTCAAATGTACCTGACGCTTGCTGAATATCGGTCATCATGCGGCCGATAAAATCACTAGGAGCTTTGAGCTTAAAGCGGTAATAAGGCTCTAGTAATATATTTTCTGCTTGCTCAAGACCTTGCCGTAAAGCACGGAATGTTGCCTCGCGGAAATCGCCACCTTCAGTATGTTTAATATGTGCACGTCCTGTTAAAAGCGTGAAGCGAATATCTGTCACGGGAAAACCTGTTAACAGCCCATGATGATCGCGCTCGAATAAATGCTTTTCAATGAGTCGTTGGTGCCCAACCGATAAATCGTCCGCATGGCATGCATTGACAAATGTATTGCCAGTACCACGTGTATTTGGTTCCATCAATAAATGTACTTCTGCATAATGCTTTAATGGTTCAAAATGACCGTAGCCTGTCACAGTTGTTGAGATTGATTCCATATATAAAATCTGTGGTTCGCCAAATGAAACGTTTAGTGAGAAACGGTTGTTGAGTACTTCGACAAGAACCTCGAGCTGGATGACACCCATAATATGTACATGAATTTCTTGAAATTTTTCATGCCATAGTACACGTAATGATGGTTCCTCTGCTTCAAGCATGCGAAAAATTTTTAAAACTTCTTTAATATGCTGATCGCCTTCATATTGTACTTTTGCCTGCAACGTTGGTACTAACTCGTAGGGCTGCGGGTTGCTTGAACGACCAATGATATCGCCGATGTTTGCTTGACTAATCCCTTTGACTGCGAAAATATCCCCGGCTTTAACCTCCTGCACAGTTTCATAACGGCTGCCATTATATAGTCGAATCTCCGTCACTTTTTCTGTCATATCTCCAAACGAAAATTCATCCCGCACGTGCAACGTTCCTTGTAATGCCTTTAAAAATGTTAAGCGTTGATGTCCATCATGACGAATTTTAAAGACTTCACCTTGAAACGCTTCATTATCGTTAAAATGTGTCTCTGTAAGTAGGGGGAGTTGTGCTAGTAATTCCTGTATCCCAGTATCTTTTAAAGCAGAGCCAGTAAAACATAAAAAGGCCTTTTCTTGTTTAATCATCGCCTGCAGATGAGTAAGGGAGCTAAAGCTATCCAAAGTTTCATTAAGAAAAGCATCGAGAAGCTGTTCATCACGTTCAGCAAGCCACTCCATAATATGATTGGAAACATAATCAGAATGGAGCGGTTCGTCCATTAATAAAACATCCTCAGAGCAATCCTTTTGAAGCTGTGTCATAACGGCTTCTACATTTGCACCTTCACGATCCATTTTGTTGATAAAGAAGAAGGTTGGGACGTGATATTGGCGTAAAAGTTGCCACACTGTTTCGGTATGGCCTTGCACTCCTTCGACGGCACTTATAACAATGATGGCATAATCCATAACACGAATAGCACGTTCCATTTCTGGTGAAAAATCGACGTGCCCAGGTGTATCAATTAACGTATATGTATCATTTCCAATCGTCATACGACCTTGCTCTGCAAAAATTGTAATACCTCGCTGACGCTCTAGCTCATGATTATCTAGAAATGTATCCTGGTGATCCACTCGTCCGCGGGCTTGAATACTTTTTGTATGAAATAGTAACTGCTCAGAAAATGTAGTTTTTCCTGCATCAACGTGAGCGAGTACACCAATTGTTACATGCATAAAAAAATCCCCGTTTCTATTTTTCATCTTTCACCATTGTAACAGAATTACTAGAAAAAGATTTCGTGTAAAATAGTTAGTATTTATGTCGAAATAGTGCTAATATATTCATGATTATGATTTTATGGATTTTTTGTGAGATTGCGACCAAAAATTTCTTTTGCTAGTTTATCAATATCATTGACAACAAAAAATATAACGACTTATTGGTGCAAATGACTTTTATTATTTGCTTAAAAGGGAAATCGGTGCGAATCCGATGCTGTCCCGCAACTGTAAATGGGGAGTCTATACGAGATACCACTGTAGCCATGCTATGGGAAGGTGTATAGATGATGAACCTAAGCCAGGATACCTGCCAATGTGTATTTTTTACTTAAACCACGAGGATGGGGATAGTGAATAGGTTGAAGAACCTTTCTTTCACTATGCTAACCTCTTGGAAACAAGGGGATTTTTTTATGCCCTTTTTAACTTAAATCAGCGAGTGTCATTCAGGTAGCAAAGGAGTCAAAAGATTTCTTTCTATATAGTTAACAGCAAAGGAGAAGAGGACATGAAGAAATGGAAAAGCTTGTGGCTTGTCATTGCGATATCGTTAATCGCTATACTTGGCGCGTGTAATGCAAAGGACAAACCAGAATCAGCAGCACAAGGTGAGAAGGTAGAGCCTTCGCAAGCTGAAACGACAGAAATTACGATTGAAAATAATGGAACAACACAAATATATAAGGAAGCACCAAAAAAAGCGATTAGCTTAAATCAGCATGTCACAGAAATAATGTTAGCGTTAGGCTTGGAAGATTCAATGGTAGGGACGGCATACTTAGATGACAAAATTTATGAGCCCCTACAAGCTGCATACGATAATGTGCCGGTGTTAGCTAAACAGTATCCTTCAAAGGAACAGGTTATTGATGCAGAAGCAGACTTTATATACGGAGGTTGGAAAAGCGCCTTTGGGGAGAAAGGTGTTGGTACACAGGAAGAGCTAGAGGCATTGGGGATTCACACTTATTTACATACAGCCTCAAATATGACGAAACCAACTTTAAAAGATATTTTCACAGATATTCGAAATATCGCAAAAATTTTTCGCGTTGAGGATCGTGGAGAAGCTTTAATTGAACAAATGACGAAGGATGTAGACGCTGTTCGTGCAAAATTACCACAAGATAAGAAAGACCTACGCGTTTTAGTTTATGACAGTGGTGATAAAGATGTCTTAACCACTGGACAAAACTTTATGAATGAGCTTGTGACGATTGCTGGCGGTAAAAATATTTTTGGTGATGTGGAATCAGGATGGACTACGGTATCAAAAGAAGATGCAGTAGAGCGTAATCCAGAAGTCGTTGTTGTCGTTGATTACGGAGAAAAAACGGCGGAAGAAAAAATAAAATTCTTAAAACATGATCCAGCGTTGAAAGAAATGGAAGCAGTTAAAAATGAACGTTTTGTCATCTTACCACTTTCTGCTGCGTCAGAAGGGGTTCGTGCTGCAGAAGCTATTCAAATATTAGCTAAGGGCTTCTATCCTGAGAGCTTTGAAAACTAGAAAAAAATTTGGGGTTAGCAAAACGCTAGCCCCTTTTTTATAAGGAGCGTTAAACAATGAATGCATTCCATACGAATATACCGGACAAAACCTTTGAAAAGTTAAATAACAATGGCGATTTTACTCGTCTTGCAGTAAGCCCCGGTATTATAAATAAGCATTATACTCCTGCACAATTCCAAACAATTGCAAAGGTTGTAGGGAAGACTGGTGCTATCAAATACTCTGCCTCGTATAGCATATTACTATCAATTCCAACAGAAGATGTAGAAGATACGATTGAGGAACTAGAAGACGCTGGCCTGTATGTGGCAAAGCAAGGACCGATTGTGGCGATGAAGGCCTGTGATTTTTGCGATGGAGATAAGATGGAGGCGGCACCGATTACTGAACAGCTATATCATTCATTAGAAGGAATATCTGTACCTACAAGATTACGTATAAACGTAAATGGCTGTGCCTCGGCCTGCTACAATGCGGTGTACGATGATATTGGGCTTGTCTATCAAAAGGATAGCTTTGATGTCTATTTAGGGGCAGTACCAATGGGTGTAAATGCACAAGCGGGTACTCTGTTTGCGAAAAGGGTAGGAGTTGAGCATATTGAAGTTTTTTTAAAGCGGATCATTAGCCTCTATAAGGAACATGCTCGCCCAAATGAACCCTTTTATAAATTTTATCGCAGAACAAATTCGGCTGATTATTGGGAAATGTAAAAAAGGTGATGAGAAAATACTCTGCTTTTGAACATCCTTTCGTATGACAATCACCAAAAATTGTAGATGACATTTGTTAAGAATGTATGCCTGTATATAGGTTGACTTCCGTTACGACTGAAGGCACGCAGGAAAGCGCTTAGGGGGAACGGAATTCAACCACACGTTAAGGTGATGAGCCCTTCGTTTTACAATGGAATATTACGTAAATTAATTTACATTATTAAGTAATTATGTTTGAATTTAAGAGAATAATAAAGAGCGAGGGGGGGAAAATAATGAAAAAATTTTTTACTGTGTTACTAGCAGCTTTAATATTAGCAGTAATTAATCCAACAATATCAAATGCGAAAGTGATATATGATGGAGCAGAAGTTGTAAAAGGACAAACAGGAAAAATGACCTTTAAAAAAGACATCAAGGTATACAAGAGAAATCCAAATGGTACGTTTGATTCGTTAGTGGTTAAGCGAAATAACTTCTTTAAAACGTATGACATTGAAAAATATGATGGCAAAACATTCTACCAGATGGGGCAATATCGGGTACAAGCAACTGATTTAGTAGTATTTAAAGAAGTACCGATAAAAATTCGTGCATCATTCTATAACGATCCAACTTATATTAATATTAATCGTGACCATATTAGTGATTTTAAACGTTATGGAAACTATTATCATAAAGATGATGAGGTCAGTAAAGAAGCGGTCAAAATTTCTTTCTTAAATGACGGACAAGTATTTTCTTATTGTTCTGCTGATTTAGAAGTAGGAGAAAGTTGTGTAGAATATCAAGGTACAGATATTAAAATAGCTGAAACGATAAAAAGAAAAGAAGGCGTGCGTTATGAGCTAACAGAGGATACACGAGCGCAACTTAGTCCAGTAAAAGGATACGTTGTTGATTGGGATAACAGAATGTATTTAAAGGGAACTGTTTTTTCTTCGCTAGGTACTGAAATTAATGGTTATCTATATGTAAAGAATGAATCGGATTCGAAAGTTAGCTGGTTTCCAGTAGAAATATTAAAGCAAGTAGGAGATAAGTGATAGAAAAGGAATTGTATACAACTATATTAAATGAACGATCTATTTAAAGAGGCTAGGATATTAGTATATTTTAAAAGCAAGTTTAAAGATTTCACATCAGGCGTGTTAATTAGGAAAAAATTGGTTTATTATTAATCGATGAAAGGGTTTTTCTTGTTACTATTTAGTGTCGAGCCCCAAAACAGAATCGCTAAAGCTACTTTCGTTCGTTTTATAGGAATACTTTGAAGATTTATCGAAACAAAATCGCTCTTTATCGAAACTTTTTAAGCTTTTATCGAAACAAAATCTCATTTTATCGAAACTATTTGGGCTTTTATCGAAACTACGCTCTTTCTATCAAAGAAATCAACCACATGTTATGATGAAGAGCTTGTAGCGTAGGGCTACTCGACGCTTGCTCGCAGGAAGCCTTGCTCTGTGCGAAAGCGAAGCGTCAGCGACAAATTGTTTTATCTGTGCGAAAGCGAAGCGACAGCGACAAATTGTTTTATCTGTGCGAAAGCGAAGCGACAGCAACAAAGCGAGTAGCCCGTAGCGGAAATCAGATCCTTCTAATTTAATCAAGGTGGATAAAAATGGTTAATCAACACACCTGATTTTACATCAGAAAAGCGCGAGAAATCAACGTTTCTAAAATTGATTTTTCGCGCTTTTTAATATTTTGATCAGTTATGTCCCAGCCTCTTAATATTTATGTTTAGTTGTTTGTATTTCTAATATTGAGTGTCTGATGAAAAGTCTTTAGTCTCGTTCTACATACTTTCCGTCATTTTGGCTGTCATTATCTTTGTATGATACATACGCTTGAATGACTTTACCATTTTCAACTTTATAAACATAAAGTACTGTTGGTTCGTCATCAAATATCACTTTTATTGCGTATCCAAATGATGTTGTTAATAAATCTTCTTTGTCAAAACTAGTTTCCCAAGATGCATTAGGGTATTTCTTTTCTAAATGATCTTCAACCATTTGAGTATATTTATCATATGTTGCGTTCTGTATATGTGGACGAACAGTTAGGAATACTGCATAGCTGATAAGGATAATAACTATAAAGCTATACAAAATTATTTTTCCTCTTTTTTTAAAAAAGAATGAAATTACGAAAAAGAAATAAATAGATCCAATCACAAAAAATAACTCTATTGCATTTGAAGCCATATATTCATCTCCTAATTAAATCTATTTTAATAAGGTTTTTCTATTTTTATTATAGTCTATGTAATAAAACATCGCCCAAAAAGTTGAGGTTACAATAAAATTGTAGGGGATTAAATATTCTCTTGGCCAAATGTTCAACTAATCCTTTCGCGAGTTTTTGTAAAAGTTTCTTTATCGGAAATCAAGCGTACGGTCAACTGCCTCGTGAAACTTTTTCTCACGTCTTTGCAAATAGAGGACAGTATAGGAGAAAAATCTGCCTACCATTTCATAGCTTATGCTTCATTTTTTATTCTGGATCACCTATTGTTTTCTGATTTTTCAGAATAATAATGATAATTTAACTATATTATGATATGGTGATAGAGAAAACGGTTTACGAAAACGTTTTCTCAAAGCATGATCCTATAGTAATAGTAGGTGAAGATTATGAAAAGATGGACCATTAAAGACATAGCGAAAAAAGCCGGTGTTTCTATTACGACTGTTTCGAGGGTGTTGAATCAAAAAGAAGAGGGAATGTCTCAAAAGACACGTGAAAAGATACTTAAAGTGATGGAGGAAGTAGACTTCCAACCTAACCAATTTGCGCGAGGTTTAGTAACAAAGCAATCGAAAACATTTGGATTGATTGTTCCGAATATTTCTAATCCGTATTTTCCAGAATTATGTCGAGGGGTGGAAGATGAAGCGAATGAAAGAGAATATAGCTTAATCATCTGTAATTCTGATGATCAATCTGATAAAGAAAAGCGATATTTACGACTATTAGAAGAACAACAAGTAGATGGTATCATTTTTTCGGCAAAAGATTATTTGGATCCATCCGATGAGGAGCAGTTGTCACGTGCGAAAATTCCTTTTGTTCTCATTGATAGGGGAAAGAATGAAAAAAAACATTCCTGTGTCTTTTTAGATAATGATAAAGGTGGATATTTAGCAGGAAAACATTTAATAGAGCTAGGACATAGAAAGATAGGATGCATTATAGGGCCAAGGTCCATTTCTTTAACTAATGAACGTTTAGAAGGTTTCAAGAGAGCACTGTCTGAATCAGGTGTTGAACTTTTGCCAGCACATATTATTGAAGGCAATTTTCAGATGGAAATGGCATACGATAAGTCCAAAGACCTTCTTATGAAAAAAGAAGTAACGGCTATATTTGCTTTTAATGATGTAATGGCATTCGGTGTTTACCGTATGGCTCATGAGCTTGGTATTCAAATACCAACGGAATTATCCATTGTAGGCTTTGACGACATTCCGTTTGTATCTGTATTAATACCTAAACTTACTACAATTCGTCAGGATACTTATCAGATGGGGCGAGAGGCTGTAAAGCTTTTAATCCAAAAACTTGAAAATGCCGAAACGAAATCCGTTATGTTTAATCCGACTCTGATAGTACGAGAAAGTAGTACCTCACCAAATCTATTACTATAACTCTAACAATGTAGTTTAACTAAAGGAGTGAAATTGATGAAAAAAATACCAGTAATTATTGATTGCGACCCAGGAATTGACGATGTCATGGCACTTTTATTAGCTTTTTCTCGTGATGATCTGGATATTAAGTTAATTACAACGGAGCCGGGAAATCAAACTCAAGATAAAACAATTTACAATGCTAGAGCCTTCACAAGCTATATGAAACAAAATATTGAAATCGCGAGAGGGTTGGACGCTCCTTTTTTCCGTAAACTTGAGGTTGCTGATGAGGTTCATGGGGAAAGTGGGTTAGGAGATGTCATTTTACCGGAGCCGGATTTACTTGAAAGTGATCGAACAGCTATCAATGCTATAACAGATGTTTTAACTAAAAGTGAGGAACCAATCGTTTTAATCGCAACTGGCCCTCTTACAAATATCGGAGCATTGCTGCTTGCTCATCCAGAAGTAAAAGGAAAAATCAGTTATATTTCGTATATGGGTGGCGCAGCTGTTGCCGGCAATATGAGTCCTTTTGCAGAATTTAATGTCTATGTTGATCCGCATGCAGCCGATATCGTTTTTCGTTCAGGAATTCCTATTGTCATGAGCGGACTTGATGTTACTCATAAAGCGTATGTCAATATGGAAGAATTGGATCAAATTGAAAGCATGGGTACAGATTTATCACATAAAATTAGTTCTATGCTTCGTTTTTATATACAAAATGCCAAAAATACTGATTTCCGAGAAACTGATTTTGAAAATGGTATTCGTTTACACGATTTATGTGCTGTTTCATATGTTGTCACTCCAGAACTTTTCAAAGGGGAAGATTGCTTTGTGGCGGTTGAAACAGAAGGGCGTCATACGGCTGGTGCGACCGTTGTCGATTACATGCACCGTTCCGGCAAACCTCATAATGTAAAAGTATTACACTCGGTCAATCATGAAGCTTTTGTCAATCAATTTATAGAAGCGGTTGCAAAAATGAGCCGTCAAATCAGTCAATAATAAAAAAGGTGGGAAACCAAGATGAAACGTAGTTTTAAAGATGACTTTAATATGATGTCTATGCTTCTTATTCCAATTGGTGTAGCAGTTAACATTGTCGGTTTTCAAATTGCTAACGTTTTAAGGCTCCCTATTTTTCTTGATACGATTGGAACCATTTTAATCGGGGTCGTTGCTGGTCCATGGGTAGCATTACTTGCTGGATTAATTACAAACCTTATTAATGGCATTTTCAATCCTACGTATTTTCCGTATGCGATTACATCGATGGCGATTGGTTTAGGAGTAGGGTACTTGGCTAAAGGCGGAATGTTTAAAAATATTCCTAAAACGATTATTTCAGGTATTGTCATTACATTCATTGCTGTTATCGTATCTGCCCCGATTACAGTGCTTGTTTTTGGAGGAGCTACTGGAAGTACAGGATCGCTTCTTACAGCTACATTCCTTGCTTCAGGACAAAAAATTTGGAGTGCCGTATTTGCTTCATCTTTTATCTTTGAAATTGCGGACAAAGTAGTATCTGTTCTAATCGTATACTTTATTGTAAGAAAAATGTCTGATCGCTATTTATCAAAAATGAATTACGGAACGCTATATATGAAACGTGAAAGCAATAACTAATTGTTTCATAAACTCTTTCCGCTCTGCCTGAGCGAAAAAGATTCTACTTTTTCTAAGGAGGGTTCACAGTGCAAAAAAATTTCATTCAGCAGCTGCATCCATTGACTAAATTCTTCTTTGCATTGTTTGTATCAGCTTCCGTTCTTATTATTCCCGGGTTCATATTCTCATTTTTAGTTTTTCCAATGTTACTTCTGATCGCTGTTGCTGCAGGTGTTGCGAAAGAATTTTTTGGAACGGTCATGAAAGCTTTGTTATTTTTACTAATTATCGTTTTCTTCATGCAGCTCTTTTTCTATCCAGGTGATCATTTGATTGGACAATGGGGAATATTTAAATGGACTGAGGAAGGCTTAAATTACGGATTAACGCTTACTTCTCGTATTCTTGCTATGGGCTCTGTCTTCCTATTATTTTTCCGTTTGACAGAAGTTCGTGACTTTGTGAAATCGCTTGAAGACGCTGGTCTACCTCCGATGGGAGCGTATGTTGTTTTATCAACACTACAAATTATTCCTGAAATGCGACGTCAGGCGAACACAATTATGGATGCTCAAAAAACACGTGGGGTCGAAACGGAAGGGTCCATGTTGACTAGAGCGAGAGCATTTATCCCAACCTTAACTCCTCTCATATTATCATCGATATCAAGTACTGAAGAACGAGCAATTACTCTAGAATCGAGAGCGTTTTCTGCGCCAACAAAAAAGACAAGTTTGCATAAGCTGACAAAAAGTACAGCTGATCGAATTCTACCATTCATCTACTTGATTATTTTACTAGGAATGGTGTTATGGAGGATACTTACATGAATTCCATCATTGAAATGAAAAATGTCTCGTATCGATATCCAGTCAGTGATGATTGGATTATAAAAAATGCATCTTTTACAATTGAAAAGGGAAAATTTACAGCCATTATCGGCAATAATGGTTCCGGTAAAACGACTCTTTGTAATATCATTCGTGGATTCATTCCACATTTTTATAAAGGAGTGCTTGAAGGGGACGTTATTGTAGATGATAAAAAAATAATAGAGTATCAATTAGGTCAATTAGGAGAAAAAATTGGCTATGTTTTTCAAAATCCTTTCATCCAAGTATCAGGAGTAAAAGATACGGTTTTTGAGGAAGTAGCATATGGGCTCGAAAATTTAGGGGTAGAAGAAAATGAAATTATAGACCGAGTAAATGAAATATTACAGCTTGTTAAAATCGAGCATTTACGAGAAAAACATCCGATGGGACTCTCTGGTGGTCAACGTCAACGTGTTGCTCTTGCTTCAATCATCGTAATGAATCCCGATATCCTTGTTATTGACGAGCCTACATCTCAGTTAGACCCAATTGGAACGGAGCATGTTTTTGATATCATTCGCCTTATGAAAGAAAAGGGAAAAACAATTATTCTAGTCGAACATAAAATGGACTTAATTGCTGAATATGCAGACAATCTTATCGTCCTCAATGAAGGTGAAATTGTTTTACAAGGTCCGACGCGAGAAGTTTTTGCGGATCCACGATATGGAGACTGTAACATTCAATACCCTCATGTAACCGAGGTCGCTCTAAAATTACAAAAAAATGGTGTTAATTTAAAATATGTCCCAATTCGTAACGAAGAATTACCTGAAAGCATTAGTTGGGCAAGCGTAGGGGAGAGTGTTTATGACTGAACTTCAATTGAAAAACGTTAGTTTCGCTTATCCCGATGGAACAAAAGCGTTAGAAAACTTCACACTTACTGTTCCTGCTGGCCAACGTCTAGCTATTATTGGGCAAAATGGGGCCGGAAAAACGACCGCAGTAAAATTGATGAACGGTCTTTTAAAGCCAACTGAAGGTACGGTTTATGTTGGGGATTGGGATACAAGAGATTATACGACAGCTCAAGTATCCCGAAAGGTCGGCTATGTATTTCAAAACCCGGACGATCAAATTTTCCATAATGAAGTGGAATTAGAAGTTCAGTTTGGGCCAAAAAATATGGGCTTTGATCCAGAACGTGTAGCGCTGCTAACAGATTGGGCGATGGAGTTATGCGGAATTAGTAATGTTTCACACGAAAATCCTTATAATCTCCCATATTCCGTACGTAAATTTGTTACCATTGCTTCCGTTTTGGCAATGGATTCCGATGTAATTATTTTGGATGAGCCGACTGCTGGACAGGATCGGATTGGATTAGATTTATTAAGTAGGCTTTTAGACGAATTGGAGGGCAAAGGAAAGACTGTTATTACAATTACACACGATATGGAATTTGTCACGGAATATTTCTCCCGAATCGTTGTAATGGCAAATCGAAAAATTATTGCAGATGATGATTCAGAACATATTTTTTATAACCATGCGATATTAGAAGAAAGTATGCTGAAACCGCCTGCAGTTGCTAAAATGGCCAACATATTGGGCTTGGAGAAAGGTATTTTGACAAAAGGTCAATTATTATCCGTATTAAAGACAAGAGATTTTAAGAGAGGATGATAATTGGTGGATATTGCATTAGTCGGGAGCATCAATATAGATCTGGTCTATCGTGTTCCTTATATTGTAAATAACGGTGAAACGCTTCACAGTGTTTCCCATAGTGTTCATTTTGGTGGAAAAGGTGCTAACCAAGCTGTAACTGCAAGCCAACTAGGAGCAGATGTTCATTTTATTGGAAAAGTAGGCGAAGATGAATTCGGGGAACATGCGATAAAAAATTTACAAGATAAAGGCGTTTCTGTTGATTCCGTACGTAAGGAAGGGGCTACTGGGCAAGCGATCATCCAAGTGACAGATGTTGGTGATAATGCAATCGTTTTATTTTCCGGTGCAAACTTTTTAGTGACACCTAAACAAATTGAACAGGAAGCTACTATCATTTCTTTAAGTAAGGTCCTCCTTCTTCAGCTTGAAATACCGCTTGATACAGTTGAAAGGGCCGTGGAAATCGCATCTCAACATGGAAAAATCGTTATCCTAAATCCAGCACCTTCACAAAAATTACCGAATTCTTTATTGAAGAATATTACATTTCTAACTCCGAATGAAACAGAACTTGCGCAGTTGACGGGTATTGAAACGACAACGGAAGAAAATATTCGCTCCGCTTGTAGTTTATTGCTGGATAAAGGGGTTGGAACGGTAGTCGTTACACTTGGATCCAAAGGCTCTTTTTATATGAATCGTAAAGAAAGTGGCTGGGTACAAGCGTTGAGCGTTGACACGATCGATACAACTGGTGCGGGAGATGCATTTAATGGAGCATTGGCAGTAGGGCTATGTAGGGGAGATTCACTTCGAAGTTCGATTGAGTTTGCCACGAAAGTTGCCGCTTATGTCGTGACTCAGAAGGGTGCTCAACCACTTATCCCAGATTCAATTTTGGAATAAATGATAACCGTAGCACTTCGTCGGAGTGTGGTTGACAGACCTTTCAGGATGTCTTTAGACATGGCTCAGTCCACCAGCCGATTCCATTTAGTTGTATCAGGGGATAATGGTAGTAAGAAAAAGATTTTGACTATACTTAAGGAGAATTGGGAGCTTTAATTAGGAGGTCTAAATCTTTTAGTCAAAAATTAATAAAATTTGTTGTATTAATAATTAATTTAAAACATGGTGTTTTAGACAGAATTACAAAGATGTGATTCTGTCTTCTTCATTATTTGGTCTCCTAGGGTAAATATTTTACCCAGTATATTCAAGGAAAATAAATACTCGATGTCGAATTATCCTATATAGAAAAGTATATTATTTTGGGTGTTAATTGTGACTATGGTTATTAGGCGTAATAAACGTGATAGGAATGGTTAGAATACTTGCTTTCTGTAGATGTGATTTGCAATATTAAAATTTAGTAAACTGTAAAAGAGAAGATACTTATGAGTGAGGATAAAACTTTGTATTCGTGTATATTCCAAATAACCATAATTATGCATATTTCTTTCTAGAAACAAAAAATAATTTTTTGGGAGGTGTTTGGCACATGGATTCAAAGGAAAAGGAAACACCAGAAGAAAAAAGAGAACGTTTAAGACAAAGTGAATTAAAAAATAATCCTACTGGTTCTCTAAATGATGGAGTAAATAGAGGAATTGGTGGGAATTTAGCTGGTATGGGTTGGAAAGATACAGTGGTATTGATTTTAGTGTTATTTATAGGATATATTGTATACAAATTAATTAATAGGTAAAAATAAATAATTTTCAGAAAATTCATCCTTTTTCGACATCTGTGTGTTGATATAAAGAAAATCAAAGAAAGGATGATAATAATATGTTCAAAAAAATCTTTACTTCTATTTTTGCACTGTCTCTTTTCGGATTTTTGTCAATGGGTACAAGTTATGCAAGAGACGATTTATCAAACTCTAAGTTACTAGATGATGCTCAAGTTAAAGTCAGTATTACTAATGATGAAACGGGAGAAACAATTTTTTAGATCCAATCATTTTAAAAAATAATCTGAACGTTAAATCTTTTAAGCTTGACAATGAATCAGAAGTTTTCGGTTATGATGTTTTTATTCCTATAGAAAATCAGAACTCTCTAAATTTTACTCCTTATGATGTCGGTGGGGGTTTAACAACTGAATCTGGAATCACTGCTAGGTTATACAGTGAATATAATTTAAGATCAAATAACTCAGAGATTAAATTAAATAAAGTATATGGCGGTTGGTCTCCGAGTAACCAAATGTTTAGATTATCAAATAGATCAGTTAACGCACATTCTGGTTCTGCACTTGGTACTAGCCTTCCTGCGAAAAATCCAACGTCAAATAGTTTCAATTATACTACTGGATTTGGATGGAATATGTTTGGGGGTGGAGATGGTAGTCCAAGAGCTTGGTCTTCAGTAAAAGTTTCAATAACTGGAATGACTTCAACATCAACTGTTAAATTGGACATCACATTCCCTAATAAATAACAAGTAAAAGACCTTTTAGATTTTTGAGAACGAGTATAATATTCAAAAGCTAGTATAACAGGAGATTGGGACAAAACTAGTAGATATCCATGGAAAAGAGAAATCGATATTCATTCGATTTCTCTTTTTTCTTAGATTTGATTATTCTATTTTCTATATCCAATTTCGCTGTTAATAGGCGTGTATTTCCGAAGATTTACTGCCTTTAAAGTAAATTAGCCTTCAGGAATCCAAAAACTGGATCGACATCGATTTTCCGATGTCGATAGATAGCACCTATTTTTTCTTCTGAAAGCATTGATGGCGTAGGTGATTTCAATTTCTTGAAGTTTTATTTCTATATCTAGCGGTAAAACAATTTGATTTATTTTATACTTTATAAACAAATATAAGGACACTTCTTCCAATTGGTTATTGTGTGGTAACTTAATTTTATTGAAGATGTCCTTTCTTTTTTATCAAAATTTATATGTTCAAATACAAAGCCCGGAAAACTTTACTGTTCGTAAAATTTCCGAGCATCTTACTATATTTCACTTTTTATTGACGTTTTATCCCAAATCCCTCTGATTTACCTATCTCTTAAAAATAAATATAAGTAGCAATTCACCTGTTGGAATTCTCGCCACTGTTAAATCCTCTCTGAGTAAAAAAAAACTTTCTCCTTAAAAGCAGGAATAATACTTAGGGGATCGAAATAATGTAGTATGTAATGAAATTTCAACACAAAGGGGATAAAAATATGACATTGAAACAAGGGATAAAACCAGAGGATCTATATCAATTAAAATCGGTGGCGGATCCACAAGTATCACCTGATGGAACAGAAGTTGTCTACGTAGAAACATATATTGATGAGAAGAAAAAGGACTATGTGTCTAATTTATTTTACATAAACTTGAATGAAAAAAAGCCTCAACAATGGACATTTGGTGAAGATAAAACGAATTCACCTGTTTGGTCTCCAGATGGCAATAAAATTGCGTTTGTGTCAACGAGAAATGGCAAGCCACAAATTTTTGTTCTTGCTAAAGCAGGTGGGGAAGCGCAACAAGTGACTAATTGTAAAAACGGTGCGACATCACCTACTTGGTCGCCGTGTGGAGAGAAAATTGCCTTCTCTGTCAAGCTTGGTAAAGATGAAAACATTGATGATAAAGCTGAAAAGAATCAGAAAGAAGACAAAGAACTAAAACCTCTTGAAATTGAGAAGATGAAACATAAATCAGATGCAGCTGGATTTTTGGATATGGAGCAATTTTCTCAAATTGCAATCGTCCATCTTGAATCTGGCGAATTAGAGCTAGTGACGGAAGGGAAACATAATTTACAGCTTGGCACATGGTCTCCGAACGGTAAATATCTTTCTTACACTGCAGACTTAACAGAGGATCTAGACTTTTCATTCATAAGTGATATTTACTTATTGGATTTAGAAACGAAACATGGTCGTAAGCTAACGGAAGGAACAGGGGTATTTTATCAAACTTCATGGTCTCCAAACAGCCGTTATATAGCATATGTTGGAAGTGAAAGAGAATTTGAAAATGCGACGCATGCAAAGCTATGGATTTATGATTTGGAAAATAACAATAAGACATGTGTAACGAGTGAATTTGACGTACCTGTTGGTGATTTTGCCATTGGCGATTTCCTTCAAGGCGTAGTTGCTCCGCATGTCCAATGGTTGGAGGATAATAAAAGCTTTTATTTCCAAGTGACTGATCGCGGAAATACAGCTATTTATTTTGGCAATCTATCGGGAGAATTATATCCAGCTATACATGATGATCAGTATGTATACGGTTTTTCGCTTGATCATAAAAATGATAAAGCGGTAGTGGCAATCAGTACGACGACAAATCCTGGTGATCTATTTTACGTAAATTTAAATACAGGTGAAAAGGAACAGCTTACTAAAGTTAATGAAGAATTTTTAAAGACGAGAGAATTGTCTGTTCCGGAAGCAGTTGAATTTGAAGGGGCAGATGGCTGGAAAGTAAGCGGCTGGATGATGAAGCCAGTCGGATATGAGGAAGGGGAAAAATATCCACTTATTCTTGAAATCCACGGTGGTCCGCACGCTATGTATGCCAACACCTATTTTAACGAATTCCAAATCCTTGCTGCACAAGGTTTTGCGGTTCTGTATACGAATCCCCGTGGAAGCCATGGATATGGTCAAAAATTTGTGGATGCAGTCCGTGGTGATTATGGCGGCAATGATTATAATGATTTAATGGCGGCTGTTGATTATGCATTGGAGCATTATGATTTCATTGACCAGGACCGTCTTGGTGTTACAGGTGGGAGCTATGGGGGCTTCATGACAAACTGGATTGTCGGACAGACAAATCGCTTTAAAGCAGCAGTTACGCAACGTTGCATTTCTAACTGGATAAGCTTTTATGGCGTAAGTGATATCGGCTATTATTTCAATGACTGGCAAATCCAGGCGGGACTAGACAATATAGAGAAGCTATGGAATCATTCGCCACTTAAATATGTAGACAATGTGCAGACGCCACTGTTAATTTTACACAGTGAAAAAGACTATCGCTGTCCGATTGAACAGGCAGAGCAATTATTTATCGCCTTAAAACATCGTAAAAAAGAAACAAAATTTGTCCGCTTCCCTGAGTCTAATCATGAACTTTCAAGGAGCGGAAAACCAACGTTAAGAATTAATAGACTTGAATATATTAGGGATTGGTTTGTGGAATATTTATAGGAGAGATATTGGTGGCTTAAGAAGTGAAAATACTTCTTAGGCCACCTTTTTTTCAATCCGAATAAAAACACGTTAAAGAGGTGTAGTTTAGTTATCCTTTCAAATTCAGTTTGTAGAAAGCACAAGATTTTGTCAGTTTGATTCAGACTATAAAGAACTGAAATTCGATTATTGTATATGTTATGGAACTAGATGAGCGGAAACACATTTTTGAGAAACGGTGCTGCGGAATTATTCATTAATAATTCCGTAATATACTATATCCTCGTATTTACCGTCTTTTATGACATGATCCTTTAAAATTCCTTCTTGTTTCATACCAAGCTTCTCCATTACTTTTCCAGAAGCGGGGTTCGATGAAAAATATCGTGCAAATACTTTATGCATTTTCTTTTCTTCAAAGGCAAATTGTAAAATCGACTGTGCTGCCTCTGTTGCATAACCTTTTCCCCAATATTGCTCACCAATCCAATAAGCTATTTCTCCTTGGTTAAAAGGTTTATTGTTCGATAATCCAATTGCTCCATATAAGTCCCCAGTTTCTTTATCTGTGACTGCAAACTCGTATGAAAAATCCTCGATAAAATTATCATAATGGAATTCTATCCATGATAATGCATCATCTAAATTATACGGAAAAGGTAGGTACAACGTGCTTTTATAAATATTATAATTATTGCAAAGTGTCGCAACCGTTTCTGCATCGGATGTTTGAAATAATCTAAGAACGAGCCTTTCTGTTGTAATCATTAATTTTTCAGGAACATATCCCATTCAATCATCTCCATTAATTAATAATTTCGCACTCATCACCAAAAGTTGAGGGTGACATTTGTTAAAACTTATGTCATGTGAGTAGATTATTTAGAGTAGAAACAGGGCGACTCCTTGGGGATTAACATTACAGATGAGACCTTATATCAGAGGAACGAAAAAAACAACACATCCTGTGATAACGCCTTCGTGGCCAACATCCTAATGCCCAAAGTAGATCATCGGACGCCCCTAGGAAAGCGTTCGGTCGAAACGAAAATCAACTTATATAATGGCGATGTGACTATAATTTGTAAATTACATTATATGATAAGTGGGAAATTCAAACAATGACAAGAGAGGGGGTTAGCAAAAATATTTCTCCCAAACAAAAAAAGACAGAATTCTAAGAAAGCAATTCTGTCTTTGTATCATTTAGTTGAGTTTTTCAATAAAAACAACTTTTAAATAATTGAATTCAGGATATTCACGTGGGGCACGGAAATCCTTTGGTAAGCTGAATTCTTCAACAATTTTATAGCCTGTTTTTGTTTGCTTAAATGCTTGGTCAATAAAGCTCTTGAACTTTTTCATCCCAAAGCTTGCGTTGTTCGTTGAGGCAACGATGATACCATTTTTCTCGGTAATGGCGATTGTATCCATGAGTAATTTAGGATAGTCTTTCGCCGTTGAGAATGTTCTTTCCTTCGTACGTGCAAAGCTAGGTGGATCTAACACAACTAGGTCAAATTTTAAATTGTGGCGCTGAGCATATTTAAAATAGTTAAAGACATCCATTACTTTAATATCCTGTGATTCGTAATCAATGCTATTGACGCTAAATTGCTCAATTGTTTTGGCTAAACTACGCTTTGCTACATCCACACTTGTCGTTTTTACTGCTCCTCCAAGTGCCGCCGCAACAGAAAATGCACCAGTATATGAGAACGTATTGAGCATATTTTTACCTTCTGCATAACGTTCACGAATGGCAAGTCTCACTTCTCGTTGATCGAGGAAAATACCTGTCATGGCGCCATCGTTTAAATTAACAGCGTATTTCATATTATTTTCCGATACGATAATTGGAAATTCGCCAGGCGTTCCCATGACAAAATCGTCCTGTTCCATATACTGACCTTTCGTATCGAAACGTTTTTTCTCATAAATGGCTTTGTAGTTTACGGTCTCAGCAAGGGCTTCATATACTTCTTCTTTAAATGAATAAATGCCGGCGCTATACCAGCTTACCATATAGTAAGAGTCGAAAAAGTCAATGGTTAAACCGCCTATGCCATCACCCTCGCCATTAAAGATACGAAAGGCTGTTGTGTGAGGATTGTTGAAAAATGCTTCTCGATTTTGTATGGCCTTTTTAAATTTTTTCATGAAAAAGGCTGTGTCTATATTTTCGTTAGCATCGGTTGTTAGTACCCAACCAATACCTTTGTTTTGCAAGCCATAGTATCCTGTACCGATAAAGCGGTTATGATTATCCATAAGTCTTAATAGTGCGCCTTCCTCTTTTGGAAGATGACGTGCATCAACGGCATCCTTTGAAATAAGAGGATAGCCTTTTCTTAATTGATCGGAAAAGGGATTGTTAATTTGTAAAGCAATTGTTTGTGTCATGTTGTCATCCTTTAAAAAAACATTTTGCTCTATTATCGCACTATTTTATATGGATAGACAAACTTATTTCACGAAATTAGCAATTTTTTCAGTCGTTTCAATAGTTGCTTGTTCGAAAAAATTCATTTTGCTAAAGTAACTATGGATTAAACCGGTCATATTTACATGCTCAACAGTCACTCCTGCATCCGCGAGCTTATGTGCGTAAGCAAGACCTTCATCGTAAAGGACATCTGCTTCTGCTGCAATAATAATCGTTTTTGGTAAAACGCTTAAGTCCTCAATCTGAAGTGGGGAAACATATGGATTTTTATAGTTTTGTCTATCTGCGTAATGACCTGCAAACCATTGCATTCCTTCTTTGTCTAAGCCATAGTTTTCCCCGTAAGCACTGTAGGAAGCCGTTGTAAAATCAACATTGACTACAGGATAAATCAGTGCTTGAGTTTTAATCGCAGGTCCATTTAATGTAGCAGCTAAGTAGGCGACAACAGTTGCTAAGTTTCCACCTGCGCTATCACCAGCTACTGTTAGATTTGCTGTATCTCCGCCAAAATGTTGGATGTTCTCATAAACCCATTTTAAAGCGTCATAGGCATCGTAGAGCGGAGTAGGGAATGGGTATTCTGGTGCTAGGCGATAATCGACCGATACTACGATTGCTTGGGCTTTTTTTGCTAATAGCTGACAGCCTGCATCCGTGGAGTCTAAATTCCCAAAAACCCAACCTCCACCGTGATAATATACAATGACAGGAAGTTTTTTGTCTAAAACAGGTTTATAAATGCGCACATTAATTTGCGCACCATCTCGAACTGATATTTTTCTATTTTCAATTGCCGCAAGCTGTGGGCTATATGGTGACGTCCATTTTGGCACTATTCGAATGGCTCTTACTTCTTGTGGTGTTAAATCATAGTACGGTTTAGAAGAATCACTTGCCTTAATATAACGGATCGCTTCATCTCTTAACTTCGTCATCTTCATCAATCCTTTTAATTTCATTTGGTAATCTTATTATAAACTATTCTTATAATATTACTATGAATTAATGTTGGAAAAGAAAATAATTTAATTTCTAAGCAGAAATAATCTGATTGTAAAGTAAAATTATGTTTATAATATAGAGAACGATAGTATTTGGAGGGACAATATGATTTCTTTAATTGTGGCACATGATAATAATTATGTGATTGGTTATGAAAATGGCATGCCGTGGCATTTGCCTGGAGATTTAAAATATTTTAAGGATAAAACGATGGGGAAGCCAATGATTATGGGGCGTAAAACATTCGAATCCATCGGTAGACCGCTTCCTGGTCGTCGCAATATTGTCATTACTCGTGACGCAAGTTATCATGCGGACGGGATTGAAGTGGTGACAAGTTTAGAGGGTGCCCTCGCCCTTGCTGGAGATGTTCCAGAAATTATGATAATTGGTGGCGAGCAAATTTTCCGTTTATGCATGGATATAGCTGATCGCTTGTACATTACAAAAATTAACCATTCGTTTAATGGGGATACATATTTCCCGAATTATGAACAGAATTTTGAACAAGTATCCTCTGAGGAGCCGGAAACAGCGCCAGAAGGTTACACATTCCAATATCAGATTTTTGAACGTAAGAACTAAATAAAATAGGTACTACGAAGCACGGTGATAAAATGACCGTGCTTTTTTGGCGTTACAAAAAAATAAAGGTTTTTGGAAATATTTGTAGAATAAATGATTGTAAGGCTCATCAGCATTATGAGGGCTTGATTTTCGTTCCAACTGGGCGCTTTAAATTCGATAATCCTATCGTAGTGCCGAATAGAAACATCAAGTGACGGAAAGAAACGCCGGAGTGACGGAATGAACCATCAAAGCGACGGATAGAAATGTCGAAGTGACGGAAAGGACCATCGAAACGACGGAAAGGAACTTCGAAGTGACGGAAGGAGCCCCTGAAGCGACGGATAAAAATGTTGAAGTGACGGAAAGGTCCATCGAAACGACGGAAAAACAATCAAGCGACGGAATGAACCTTCGAAGCGACGAAAAGAGTCATCAAAGCGACTGATAGAAATGTCGAAGTGACGGAAAGGACCATGGAAACGACGGAAGAACGATCAAGCGACGGAAAGAACCGCCGAAGCGACGGAGAGAGTCATCAAAGCGACGGATAGAAATATCGAAGTGACGGAAAGGACCATGGAAACGACGGAAGAACAATCAAGCGACGGAAAGAACCGCCGAAGCGACGGAGAGAGTCATCAAAGCGACAGATAGAAATATCGAAGTGACGGAAAGGACCATCGAAACGACGGATGAACAATCAAGCGACGGAAAGAACCGCCGAAGCGACGGAAAGAGCCATCAAAGCGACGGAAAGAGTCGTCGAAGTGAAGGAAAGAGCTATCGAAACGACGGAAGAACAATCAAGCGACGGAAAGAACCATCAAAGCGACGGAAAGAAACGTTGAAGTGACGGAAAGGACCATCGAAACGACGGAAGAACAATCAAGCGACGGATAGAAATGTCGAAGTGACGGAAAGAATCATCAAAGCGACGGATAGAACCGTCGAAGTGACGGAAAGAGCTATCGAAACGACGGAAGAACAATCAAGCGACGGAAAGAGCTATCAAAGCGACGGATAGAATTATCGAAGTGACGGAAAGGACCATCGAAACGACGGATGAACAATCAAGCGACGGAAAGAACCGCCGAAACGACGGAAAGAGCCATCAAAGCGACGGATAGAACCGTCGAAGTGACGGAAAGGGCCATCGAAACGACGGATGAACAATCAAGCGACGGATAGAACCGCCGAAGCGACGGAGAGAGTCATCAAAGCGACGGATAGAAATGTCGAAGTGAAGGAAAGGACCATCGAAACGACGGAAGAACAATCAAGCGACGGAAAGAACCTTCGAAGCGGCGGAAAGAGCCATCAAAGCGACGGATAGAAATGTCGAAGTGACGGAAAGAGCCATCGAAACGACGGATGAACAATCAAGCGACGGACAGAACCTCCGAAGCGACGGAAAGAACCATCAAAGCGACGGAAAGGAACTTCGAAACGACGGAAGAACAATCAAGCGACGGAAAGAACCGCCGAAGTGACGCACAATGCCCGGTCGAATTCGGTATCGAAATTGCCGATTTAACTCCTAATGCAAAATTAACGATTTTTGAACAGTCTAATCATAACCCGTTTATTGAGGAAGAAGAAGTTTTTAAAGAATTTGTTCAATTGACTTTATAATTTTTACATTTCAATATTAGATTCAATCAGAAGGGGAGCATCTGTGAGAAAAATAACTTTATCAAATGGAAAAACAGTAGAAGTGGAATGTTTGAGCTGTGAAATCACGAGTGGACGCATTGAACCAGATGGAGGCGTGGTGATTGAGACGGACTATTTTCATGCTCATCAAGATGTTGCTTATCCGATAAAGGGATTAATCATTCTAGCTTCTAAGCGCCATATTACATGTTTTGATGAGCTAAACGATGAGGAAAAAATGGATTATATAAATCTATTATCAAAAATCAGAAAAGCTCAAAGGGACGTATTAGGGATAGAGCATGTTTATTATTTTTACAATGAAGATACGACACATCATTTTCATACTTGGATGGTGCCTCGCTATGAATGGATGTATGAATTTGGATGTTCCGTAGAATCAGTTAGACCAGTTCTACTTCATGCGAGGAATAAAATGAATAATAAAGAGAATATGCGTGATGTCATGCATGCATTGAAGGTATTAACGAAGGAGTTAAAAGATTGACCCCTATAACAATATAAAAAATCGCTCCTTTATATGTGAAGAGAGCGATTTTTTGTCAATTTTATAAGTAAAAATAAACACAAGCATACATCGAGCCACAACCAGCTAACACAAAGAGGTGCCAAATTGTATGATTGTAGGGCAGGGATCGCCATGCGTAAAAAATGGCTCCAATTGTATAGAAAAGCCCACCTGCTAACAGTAAAGCAAAACCATTAAAGCCTAAGTAAAGATAAACAGGTTTAATCGCAAAAATAATCAACCAACCCATACCGATGTAAAAAATTAAAGAAAGCTTCTCAAATCGATGAATAAAAAAGCATTTAAAAATAACGCCTAATAACGCAAGTGACCAAATAATACATAGTAAAGTAATACCTAATGTCCCGCCGACCGCAATAAACAGAAACGGTGTATACGTTCCAGCAATTAAAATATAAATTGAAGAATGGTCAAGAATGGCGAAAATGTGTTTATATTTTTTAGGCATACTATGTAGCAGCGTTGACATTAAAAATAAAATAATAACTGAGGCACCAAAAATACTAAACGTTATAATTTGGACCGCACTTCCGGTTTGTACAGCTGCTAAAATAAGTACAACTAGCGCTGGAATACTTGCGATAAATCCAATGCCATGGGTAATGGCATTCCACAATTCTTCTTTCCATGTTTTATAGTCAAATGAATCTAGCATATCGAACACTCCTTTTGTGCATATATTTACTATACGCCAATAATTTTCATCTTGCTATTCACATTTGTCATGTTTTCATTATCAAAATTGTCATAGTGATGGTTAATTGTTTGGAGGTCTTTGTTAGACAAGTACCCGACAAAACGTTATAGTATGCAAGGTAGCGGTTACAAAACAGACTAAATAGGGTGATGTCTAATGACAATTGTCATGTTTACATAATGATTCGTTAGTCTATATAATTAATTTTAATGATGTAAAAGGATGTGTCGAAGTGGGACGAATTCATATAGTAACAGACTCAACTTGTGATTTAACAAAAGAGGAAGTAGCGAAGCATGGTATACATATTGTGCCTTTAACGATTCAAATTGATGGAAAAACATATACAGATGGTGTTGATATAGAGCCACAATCTTTTTTAAGCTCCATGCAGAATACCGAAAATTTGCCTAAAAGCTCGCAACCTGCACCGGGGAAATTTAAAGAATTATATGATGAGCTAGGTAAAAATGGAGATCAAATTTTGTCAATTCATATGACTGGTGGCATGAGTGGAACAGTTGAATCAGCTCGTCAAGCAGCGCAAATGACGGATGCAGATGTAACTGTTATTGATTCACGTTTTATCGCCTTTGGTCTAGCGTTTCAATTACGAGAGGCAATTCAAATGCGTGATGCAGGTGCTACTGTCGAGGAGATTATGGAACGTCTGGACAAGGTGCGAGAAAATACGTATTTGTATGTTGTTGTCGACACACTTGATAATTTAATTAAAGGCGGACGTATTGGGAAAGGTAAAGGTCTAATCGGTTCTTTACTGAATATCAAAGTCATTGCAAACTTAGAAGGTGGCGCATACAATCCCGTAACCAAAGTACGTAGCCATAAACAGGTTGTGAACTACCTATTTAAACAATTCCAAGCAGATACTGCCGGAAAAACAGTAAAGTCAGTTGGGATTTCTCACGCCGATGGAATGGTAACGATGGGGGGACCCTTAAAAGAATTGGTCGAGGGAACAGGTTTTAATGACGTAGGAGTTGCCTTTACTTCACCAATCATTTCGACACATACTGGTCCAGGTGCAATTGGATTTATGTATTTTGCAGAATAATAGATAAGAGCTACTACATAAGTAATTGTAGTGGCTTTTTATTTTCATGTGGAATGGATAAGTGCAAAACGGTATACAATTGGAGAAAAACAACTTAAACGGACACATTTTGAGGAATACTTAGGTATAGTCACTTTTCATTGCAGTATAAACTATTCTATAATAGAAGAAACAGCAAATGATGGAAGGTGGTCAAATGAACATTTGGCGAATACTCGTTTTGTCATGTTTGACCGTCTTAGTACTTAGTAGTTGTGCAATATCAATAGATGAACCGAATCCGCAAGCTGAACCGGGAGGGGAGCAAGCAGGGACGGAGCAAGATAAGAGACAGGATGAGCAACAAACAGAAAATGAGGAAAAAACCTCAAGGAATGTATTTACGCAGATTTTTGAACATTTTTTTGAGCCAACTCCTGAGGATTTACGGCAAATTGATGATGAAAGCGCAAAACAACTAAATTATTTGGCACTCGGCGATTCTTTAACAGCCGGTGTCGGTGATGAGTATAATCAAGACGGTTTTGTAGGTAGATTAACAGATTCATTAACAGCTTGGCCCTCGATCTCTGACGTTGAGGTCGATAATCGAGGGAAAAGAGGAAGACGTAGTGATCAGCTATTAAAATTAGTGGAAAAAGGGCATTATGATGAAGAGTTGCAAGAAGCACAACTCATTTCAATTACAATGGGTGGAAATGATGTTATGAAGATAGTCAGAAAGGATCTGTTGAATTTAAAACGAGATGCTTTTGATAAAGAATTGCTGGCGTTTAAGGAACGCTATAGTAAAATCATTTCCGGTATTCGAGAAAAAAATCCAACAGTGCCCTTAATTCTTATCGGTTTTTATAACCCATTCTCGATCGTGACAAATGAAGCCAATGAATTTGAAACGATTATTAAGGAGTGGAATAAGGTCATTGAAGACATAGCGAATGAAGATGTGAATGCTTGTTATGTATCAGTGGAGGACTTGTTTGATTCGAATAAAGAGCTCGTTTATCATACGGATTTCTTCCACCCAAATGCAAAAGGATATGAAAAAATGACAGAGAGAATTTTAGAAGCAATGGAGAAATGTAGTATGGAACAAAAGATTAACAAGGAAATAGGCTTCGAGGAGTGACAAAATGAATAAATGGAAATTCGCATTTTTTGCCTTGGCGGGCACAGTGCTTTTTGCAATCCTCCTCGTCGTTTATTTAGCAACTAGACCAGTAAATGTAGCAAATTTAGCGGAGAGTTCAGAAGGTGAAAGTGAAGTAAAAGGAAATATTCTCGTTGTCCAAACAACAACGAAGGAATTGGAATCTATATCGAAAAAGTATTTAAAGGATGCTTCTAAAGGATCACCATTACCGTTGGACTTTACCATTGATGATGATATTCAATTAACAAGTAAATTAACGGTGTTCAATACAGACATCGATATTTCTATGAACTTCGATCCTGTTGTCGATAAGAAAGGTAATATTATTTTAAAACAGACAGGAATGAATGTTGGGCTTTTAAATATTCCGCCAGAGACAGCCATGAAAATAATGCGAGACTCGGTGGAATTCCCTTCATGGATTACAATCAATCCAAATAAAGCGGAAATATATATTGACTTATCACGTATTAACATTGATTCAGGAACTCGTGTCCGGGCAAAGGAATTAGACTTATCGAAAGATCAAATTTTACTGGAGATTATCGTTCCTGGTGAATAAGGAGTGAAATGAGTGGCAAAGCAGTATGCAACATTTGCAGGTGGATGTTTTTGGTGTATGGTCAAGCCCTTCGACGAAACACCTGGTATTGAATCGGTGATTTCAGGCTATACAGGTGGACATGTTGTCAATCCAACATATGAACAAGTATGCTCTGAAACGACAGGGCATGTTGAAGCGGTTCAAATTACGTTTGATGATGAGTACTATTCTTATGAGCAATTACTTGCGACATTTTGGACATTAATTGATCCAACTGATGCGGGTGGACAATTTTATGATCGTGGGGAGTCCTACACAACTGCGATTTATTATCACAATGAAGAGCAACGTGAATTAGCAGAACGTTCTAAAGCAGATTTAGAGGAATCAGGTAAGTTCGATAAGCCTATTGCAGTAAAAATTTTACCAGCAAGTACGTTTTATTCAGCTGAAGATTATCATCAATATTATTATAAGAAAAATCCAATGCACTACGAGCGCTATGCTGTCGGTTCTGGTCGCAAGGCGTTTCAGGAGCAACACTGGGGGCTAAAAAATGAATAAGGCACAACGATTAAAAGAACTAACGGACATGCAGTATTATGTGACACAGGAAAATGGCACAGAGCAACCGTTCCGTAATGAATTTGATAAACACTTTGAAGAAGGTATTTATGTAGATATCGTTTCAGGCAAGCCATTGTTTAGTTCCTTTGATAAATTCGATTCAGGTTGTGGTTGGCCAGCGTTTGCAAAGCCAATTGAAAAGGAAGAAGTCACAGAGCATTTCGATACATCACATGGTATGCGTCGCGTAGAGGTTCGCAGTAAAGAAGCTGACTCTCATTTAGGACATGTTTTCCCTGATGGACCGAATGAACTTGGAGGCCTACGCTATTGTATTAACTCCGCTGCTCTCCGCTTTGTTCCGAAAGAGGATTTAGAAAAAGAAGGCTATACAGAATATCTTTCATTATTTAAATAACAACAACTCCTAGCAGGATATATCTTGCTAGGGGTTGTTTGTTTTAAGATGTTTTTTTTGTATCAAGAGCGACGGATAGACTTGTCAAACCGACGGAAAGAACTATCGGACCGACGGAAAGAATAGCTGAAGTGACGGAAAGGGCGATCGAACCGACGGAAGAACAACCAAGCGACGGATAGACTCATCAAACCGACGGATAGAACCATCGAACCGACGGATGAACAATCAAGCGACGGATAGACTTGTCGAACCGACGGAAGAACAACCAAGCGACGGATAGACTCATCAAACCGACGGAAAGAACTATCGGACCGACGGAAAGAACAGCCAAAGTGACGGATAGAACCATCGAACCGACGGAAGAACAATCAAGCGACGGATAGACTTGTCAAACCGACGGAAAGAACAGCCAAAGTGACGGATAGAACCATCGAACTGGCGGAAGAACAACCAAGTGACGGATAGACTTGTCGAACCGACGGAAAGAACTATCGGAACGACGGAAAGAACAGCCAAAGTGACGGATAGAACCATCGAACTGACGGATGAACAACCAAGTGACGGATAGACTTGTCGAACCGAAGGAAAGAACTATCGGAACGACGGAAAGAACAGCCGAAGTGACGGATAGAACCATCGAACCGACGGATGAACAACCAAGCGACGGATAGACTTGTCAAACCGACGGAAAGAACTATCGGAACGACGGAAAGAACAGCCAAAGTGACGGAAAGAACAGCCAAAGTGACGGATAGAACCATCGAACCGACGGAAGAACAACCAAGTGACGGATAGACTTGTCAAACCGAAGGAAAGAACTATCGGAACGACGGAAAGAACAGCCAAAGTGACGGATAGAACCATCGAACCGACGGATGAACAATCAAGCGACGGATAGACTTGTCAAACCGAAGGAAAGAACTATCGGAACGACGGAAAGAATAGATGAAGTGACGGAAAGAACCATCGAACCGACGGAAGAACAATCAAGTGACGGATAGACTTGTCAAACCGAAGGAAAGAACTATCGGAACGACGGAAAGAACAGCCAAAGTGACGGATAGAACCATCGAACCGACGGAAGAACAACCAAGCGACGGATAGACTCATCAAACCGAAGGAAAGAACTATCGGAACGACGGAAAGAACAGCCAAAGTGACGGATAGAACCATCGAACCGACGGATGAACAATCAAGCGACGGATAGACTTGTCGAACCGACGGAAAGAACTATCGGAACGACGGAAAGAATAGCTGAAGTGACGGATAGAACCATCGAACCGACGGAAGAACAACCAAGCGACGGATAGACTCATCAAACCGACGGAAAGAACTATCGGACCGACGGAAAGAACAGCCAAAGTGACGGATAGAACCATCGAACCGACGGATGAACAATCAAGCGAGGGATAGACTTGTCAAACCGACGGAAAGAACTATCGGAACGACGGAAAGAACAGCCAAAGTGACGGATAGAACCATCGAACTGACGGATGAACAATCAAGTGACGGATAGACTTGTCGAACCGACGGAAAGAACTATCGGAACGACGGAAAAAACAGCCGAAGTGACGGATAGAACCATCGAACCGACGGATGAACAATCAAGCGACGGATAGACTTGTCAAACCGACGGAAAGAACTATCGGAACGACGGATAGAAAAGCTGAAGTGACGGATAGAACCATCGAACCGACGGATAGAACTTCATAATTGTTTAGGAATATTAAATGATTGATCGTGCAATTCTAAATCCGATATCATCAATAAAGAAATCAGGCATACTCTTACGTCGACAAGTAGCTCCACATCCACGTTCTTCTTCAGCCCAACTTCCTCCTCGAATTATTCGGTAATTACCAAATATCTCTTCATCGTATAAGTCCCAGCACCACTCCCAAACATTTCCTATCATGTCGTACAAGCCCCATTCATTAGGTATTTTTTCACCAACTTGGTGTACATGTTCATTAGAATTATCTTTATACCAAGCAATTTCATCAATATTACCATACCGATATCCTGTTGATTTTGCTTTACATGCATATTGCCATTCAGAATCTGTTGGTAATCGAAAACCATTAGAACTAGGATTGCATACAACTGATTTACTTTTCTTATCACAATCATAAAACCTATCATAGCCTAGAGCGTCAGACAATGAATTACAAAAATTTACTGCATCTATCCATGAAACATTAACAATTGGTTTATGATCCTGTATTGTTGTTAAAAATTTCTTCCCCGTAATAATCGAATAAAGTTCTTCAGTTACAGTATATTTGGCAAGATAAAATGGCTTTATCTCAACATTCCAAATAACTTCTTTTAAATTTTTTCTTATACCCGGCATTCCAAATTTATAGTTTGAACTAATCCATTTTTGCTCGTTTCGATAATCTCGTAGGTGGATTTCTCCTTCTGGAATATACACCATTAATTCTTTTAAGTAATGATTTAAGTTAGTTTTCATTGTTCTCTCCAAATCTTTAACTATTGTTTTTAGACATTACTTTCATAGTCTCCATCCATGGATTAAGGTAAAATGCTTGTTTATATTAATTACCTATCGTCCATACAATAATGACAAACGATATCTAAAAACTCCAGCGCTAGATCATGTATCTGCTTCATTTATAATGAACATCTTTCCGGACATTAAACTTTAAATTCACTAACAAGATTCCGCAGACTATCTGCTTGTTGAGCAAGCTCTATGGCCGCGGCATTAATTTCCTGCATGGATGCAGTTCCTTGGGTTGCCGTAGCTACAGAAGTGAATGTGTTGGCCGCTGATTGTTCAGCGTAGGCATTCACATGGACAAAATCATTCGCTACAGCGTTGCTATAATCAAGAGTTATTGTAATTTCCTCTACCATAGCAGCGATAATTGTCGTCGTTTCATTAGTATGCGTTAAAATATTGGCTAAAGATTGATTTGTTTCATTCGTTACTTCAACGCCACGAATAACGGACGTGACACCTTCATAGTTTTGAGAGATGATAGATGTCACTTCCTCTTGAATTGACGTTACAATGGATGTGACTTCTTTTGCGGCACTTTGAGATTGCTTTGCTAGCTTTCGAACTTCATCAGCTACAACAGCAAAGCCTTGTCCGTGCTCACCAGCGCGTGCTGCCTCAATTGCAGCATTTAAGGCAAGTAAATTTGTTTGTTCAGAAATCGCTGTAATCGTGCCGATAATGGATGTAATGTCGGCAGATTTTCTACCAAGTGCTTCTACTGTGGTAGTAGTGGAGGCCATCGTTTCTTCAATAGATTGCATCACTAACGAAGATTGTTGAACAGAGCGACTACCTTCATCAGCTGCTTGTCGCATTGACAAAGATGCATGTTGTACAGCTTTTGCTTGCTCATTTAACTTGTGCACAGAATGCTCAAGATCACTCATTTTTTGTTGAGCGCTAGTCATACTAGAAATCGTATTCTCACTATCACTAGCGATGTCAGTAGTGGTATCTGCAATATTCTGTATAGTACGGGCATTTTCATCTGCTAATGACATTAATTCCTGACTACTGCTTGATACATGGTCCGCCAGTCCGCTGACACGTTTAATCAAATTAGAGATTGATACAATTAGTATATTGGTTGAAGCGGCAATAGTTGAGAATTCATCATGATTACGAACGTTAACGCGTCGTGTCAGGTCTCCGCCAGCCTGTGCAATATCGAGAATGGAATGGTTAATAGCTTGTGTATTGTTTTTTAATGATTTAAATAACATATAACCAAAAATAATGATTGCGATAAATCCTATTAGTGAAATGAAGAAGAAAGAAGTAATAGATAGTGTAACCTGCTTGTTAAGCTTATCTAATTTTGTTTTATTTGCATCATCCATAACCGAATTAATAGACTCAATATTTTTATCGATATGCTGCTTCATCGATTCTCCAGTACCGCCCATCATAAGTTTGCGAGCTTGCTCAAGACCGAGTTCATTACGCATTGTCATGACCTTAGTAGAGTATTCAAGATAATTTTTATAATATTGATCGATTGCCTGTATATGACCTAGCTCTAGCTTTCTGTCTGTAAACTGCTTTTCTAGGGCAGTAATTTTTTTATCTATGGAATCAATTTTCATATTGTAAGAAGTAGCATAACTCCCATTCCCACTAATTAAATAGGCCTGTTCTAAATTGGTAAGTAGCGCAATTTCATACGCAAGTTGGTTGACAGTTAGTTGTTCTTGGACGTTTTTCTCAGTGAAATTCTTCATTTGTTTTTGTAAATTCTGTATATTGGCATACGACATTATGCCCATCGTGCCATTAATGATGATAAGGAGAGAAAATATAATAAGCACTTTGCCTCGAATTAAATGGTAAAAACGTTGTCGTTTTTCTTTAGTGAGAGGGAGATTATGCCTACTATCCTCTAAATCATTTCCTTTCATTTTTGAAAAGCTATTTTTAAAGAGAAACAGGCGTTTTTGTACGGAATTGCTGGATTTATGAGAGTTTTTCATCGTCATCACCTTCCTGTTTTTGATAGTTGATTTAAATTTTACCTTATTTTTCTAGGTATTTCTATTGTTTTTTCGCAAAATTCTTATTTCTTGAACTGCAAAGAATAGTTTTTTTGTGTGACGAAAGTCTATAGAGGATAAGAAAATAGTGCTGTTATTTCTAATAGGAGAAAATGCTTAATTGGTTTTGTTTATCTTCATTCAGTAAATGTTTTATGTTGCAAAAGCAAGTAAGGTTGGTGGAAGATTAACTTCCCATAAAAGCCTGATTGTAGAAGACTTAGATGATATTTTTTGATAAACTAGCGAAAAGCAGATGAATAAAGAGGGGAATTCTAAGTATGAAAAAGAGCTTTTATTTGTATGTACTAACTTTCAGAGGAGGGGATTGGTCAGATCCGAAGGTACGATTTGCGGAGGAAGTGTTCAACGAGCATAATTTTCCGAAGCAAAGTACAGACTTTGATGAGCTATCTACTTATATTGAATCGTTCGCCACTGACAATTTAACAACAGAAATGTTTGATGAATTATGGTCTTTATATGTAGAGCAAGGATGAAAATAGCTTAAAACAATATAATTTATTAAAAGTTGCTAGACGTCTAGCGTTGCGAAAATATGAGAAACACAGTATTATTTATAGTGACAACTGACAGAAAAGAGGGATTGCAGTATGAGTATTCATATTAATGCAAAAAAAGGCGAAATCGCTGACACAATTTTACTTCCAGGAGATCCATTACGTGCAAAATACATTGCTGAAACGTTTTTAGAAGATGTTACTTGCTATAACGAAGTTCGTAATATGTTTGGATATACAGGTACGTATAAAGGTAAACGTATTTCTGTACAAGGTACTGGTATGGGTGTGCCTTCAATTTCGATTTACGCTACAGAATTAATGCAAGAATATGATGTTCAAAAATTAATCCGCGTAGGTACTTGTGGTGCAATTCAAAAAGATGTAAAAGTTCGTGACGTTATTTTAGCGCAAGCAGCAACATCTGATACACGTATGAACCAAATCATTTGGGGCGGCGCTATCGACTTCGCACCAATCTCTGACTTTGATTTATTATTAAAAGCGTACAATGCAGGTAAAGATGCTGGTTTAAACTTACAAGTAGGTAATATCTTCACAGCAGATTTGTTCTATTCTGATGAGCACCAAAACGAAAAATTAGCTCAATACGGTGTACTTGCTGTAGAAATGGAATCAGCAGCACTTTACACATTAGCTGCAAAATACGGCCGTAAAGCACTTTCTATCCTAACAGTAAGTGACCACATTCTAACTGGTGAAGTAACAACATCAGAAGAGCGCCAAACAACGTTCAACGACATGATCGTTGTTGCTTTAGAGGCAGCTATTCAAGAATAAGCGTAGCAAGGGTTTGTAGTTTGGAAGAAATTTCAAAGGGACTACACTAAAAATTAATTAGATTTTTTATCCTCAATAGGTGACTCGATAAATGAGAGCCTGTTGAGGTTTATTTGTTTATAAAGAGTTAAAAAGCTCCGTAGCTCCTTTCTTTTGGTCTTGATCAACATGAGAGTACGTATTCAGTGTTTCATGTATTGTAGCATGTCCTAATTGCTCTTGGATGACTTTGCATGTTAACGCCTTTAGAAAGCATGTAAGAAGCAAATGTATGTCACTTTTTGGGTATGTCTATCAAAACCAAGGAACTATCTAAAAATGAGGAAGAACGTAAAGCTCAGCTTGAAGCTTTTGGATTCACTTATGAGCCACCTGAAGTACGAGCAGAACGTGCCAAGCAAAGGGTTGCGAGAAGATTAGAAAAGTAAGGTCTTGATTTGGATTTAGCACCTTTCTTTTGAAGGGTGCTAGATGTGATTATGTGCCTATAAAGTAATGTGACACTTATTTCTTAAAAATTTAAAGCTGTTTTCTTATAGATTGTTGCTATTTGTTATGTGAAACAAGGGAGGAATATTTTTGATTGTATACACTGTTCAACCTGAATATCTTTATAAAAAAATGCGAGAGCAAGGATACTTAGAAGGAGACAAGAAATTTGCTATGTTTCCCGAAGCCTACGAATGGATGGTAGGTCAAATGAAAAAGCGCATAGCTAGTTGTAACATAGAAAATTTTCCCGTGTGGTTATGGCAAAGAAGACCAAGCGGAAATGAAAAAGCGCTTGCAACAAAAGGTGAAAGATGGGTTATTTTAAAATTAGATGTTCCTGAAGATAATATTTTATGGTCATCATTTGATGAATGGCATAGCATTTTAAATAATAGTCCAATAACTTATGATGAAAAAGAATGGGATTATTTCCAAGAGAGAGGATTCCAAAAAGAAGAAGTAATAAATACTTGGGAACGGCTATTTGACCATGAATGGTTAGCTAGTAGACCAATTGATTGGGCTGGAGATTATAAGAAGAATTGGTTTCAAGGTGTTACGCCTAGAATTACTATGGATCAAGTTAAGAAAGTTTCAAGATTTATCGGTAAAGGATAATGAAATGTGATTGAAGGTTTGACTGACAATATCTCTCTTGCGGAAAAACGTCAGATTTTAAATAAAGTGGTTCGCTCAGGTTGATGAAGATTTTAATAATAAGGAGGAGTGATTTACATGTCAAAAAATAGGGATTTGCCCCCGATGAAATTTAAGTTGGGTGATAAGGTTCGATTCACATTCAATGGCAATGAACTGGTTGGAATAGTTGAAATAGCAGACTTTGGCGGTTCGATTAAAAATGATTACCATTCGTATGATATTTTTGCTGAAGGTTGTTTGTATAAGCATATTCCTGAAGAAGTTTGTAGAATTGCTTGCTTTTAATGAGATTGAACAGCGCTCAATGTAATCGAGTATTAGATAGACGTATACTTGGTTGCTTAGATTACGCTCAGGTCGGTTGTTTGATTGGAGCAACAAAGTTAGCAGGAGCGATTGAGGAGCATAACAAAAGGACTTGCGGATATGGAAGTTAATCATAAAAACAAGTCCTATTCTTGATGGCTATGTAGTTAAAATTCGTTCTTGTTTTGAGAATCGACTCTTTAAAAATAGGTGGCTGTTAAATTTGTTTTTTTCTCTTTTTAAAAGCATAAATGCTAATTAGTACTATTCCCGCCAAAATAAACAATGCAGAAGGAATATATAAACTATTGTTTAGGGGAGTCGGTTCACCCATATAAGTTGCTAAATGCCTTACTGCACTACTAACGAGTAAATGTAAAAATAGCATTAAACTTCCTAAACAAAAGAAAATAAGTCCTGTATAATACATCTCTTTCATAATCAATCCTCCAATTAATAACCTGCCCTTTTTCTTGACTAACTGAAAATTATTTCCAAATATAAATTATCAGGTGTGTTGATTAACCATTTTTATACATTCGAAGAGGCTGATTTCCGCTACGGGCTACTCGCTTTCCTGCGGGCGAGCGCCGAGCCGCTTCCTCCGCTTCGCTCCGTACAGGGTCTCGTCTGTCTCGCTTTCCCGCAGGAGTCGAGTAGCCCTACGCTACAATCAGTTAAAATGGAAATATATCAGCAAAATAGTAACAAAAAAATCCATTTACCGCGCAATATTAAACCTATTTTTTCCTAATCAACACGCCTGATAAATTATAACAAAATATAATTTTGTTTGGTAGTTAAATGGCAAATGCACAATGAAGAGGATTGACTGTTACAAGTAAGGAGTAACAACCTCTTAGGAGCATTTAACAAGCCTGTGAGCGTTGAAAGGGAAGTAGAGGATTAATTTACAGAGGTTGTCTAATCATTGCTACAAAGCCTTGAATGGAGCTATAGGGGCTAATGTGAGAGCATAACAAGAGGACTTGCATACATGAAGTTTAATCATGTTCCTATTGGAGGAAAGCACTCGTTAGCCATCCATGTAGCGCTAAAACCAGCGCTACACCACAGAAAATGAAAGATGATTGCGTTCTTTCATGGGAGTTGAGTAGCGAAAAGTATTACTCAATTTTTATGAACAACGTGTAACTGCATGGTCAACATCTTTATTCTTTATTAAAACATTATTATCGTTATCAACTTGATAAATAATTTCTTCAGTATTTAAACATATGAACAAAGATTCCCTCAATTCATCATTCATATTTTCTTGGTGTGCAAATACAACAAATTCATCTTTGTCGACTTTTTGTTGATTACATGCAGTAACAAAACTTAGTAACAACATAAGTGCAATAATTGGTCTAAAGTTTTTCAATTTTCTAGCCTCCTTGAATCTATATATTGGCAAACCTTTTCAACGCTCAAATTTCCCAATAAACAATCTAGAACTCTTTAATAAATGCATTTAGTTTAAGAACCAAAATCGCTAATACAACACAAATATTTACAATGACTATACCAATTTTGTTATCATCTTTATCTTCCTTATGCTGTTGTTTTCTCTTTCTATATAAACCTTGAACCTTTTTTTTGCATTTGGACTTTATCTTGCTTATTTTGGCTCAAACATTTCCCCTCCTTTTTCAGGTCTTTATTCCCAATTGACTGAACATTCCCTCTATAGGGTGATTATAGCATTGTGAAGTATAAATTGGTAGATAAATGGAAAGTGTGCGACGAATGAAATTTACTGTTAAAAGAACCAAGTAGCAAGCTCGCAGCACAGTTTAACGAGCCTGTGAGCGTTGATATTGAAGCAGGGGAATCAATGACAGAAGGTTGTTTGATTGGTGCTACTAAGCTCGTATGCAAAGCTACAGAGCGTTAATATGAGTAAGACATACTCGTATTTGAACGATAAGCAGGTCAAGACTAGCAGAGAGGATAAAGCCTAGATTGACCTTATCAATCAAGCTAAAAAGGCTCATAATGAGAACGCAATCAGAGCGTTACTCACTAAGAGCCAATGGACAACATTCAGAAAGCATTTCAAAGAGTGTCGTGACGACATAGAGCAGGCGTACATTGAAAACAGTCACATCATGTATGACTTTTTATTATCACAGCATTAATTGTTGTGCTTTTTGAATGGAGAAAATATACAATATATGTAACCTAGAAAAGAAAGTGGGTATTTTAATGAAAGACATTAATGAAATAGTTGCTAGTTTACGTGTACATGGTGCTGTGGAATCTTATCCAAGACTACAGGGTTTACAGTATTTCAGAAGATTAAATGACTTTATAGAGAATACTTGCAATGAAAATATAGAGGAAATTAATGATAGAAATAATAGTAGAAATAAAGAAGGGGAAATTACTCCTCAACGACTCCTTGAACTTAATGAGGGAAAGAAATACAAGTCTTTTCAGAATTTCATTAGACCATCTTTATTAATTACGTTATGTTCTTTTATAGAGGATGTTTTCACAAACCGTATTAATTCTGATAAAGAGTTAAAAAAGAAATTTAACAATCTACCAAAAGAGAAAATAGGCTGTATAAATAAAGCAAATAATTTTTTGGTTAATAATGGATTTGTGGAGTTAAATAACATAGAGGGAATTACTTATGTTTACGAGATGTATCTGATTAGGAATAGGTTTGTACATAATAAAGGAGAAGCTACAAAGAAAATTAAAGAAATGCAAAAGAAATATGATTTTACAATCGAGAAAAATAAGATATTGCTTGGTGAAAAGTTTATAGAAAACTATATTGCTCATTTAGAAAAGTTTGCTGTAGAAGTAGCAAAAATTATTTATGTAAAAAAGAGTAGGTTTTCAAAATTTCAAAAAGATAAATCTTATATTGGTGATATTAAATAGGGTTAAGGCACATCACAACTAGGTTGGTGTGCCTTTTATATTGAAGGAAAGCACCCCTTAGATTTCTTCACAAACTTGTATTTTTAAACTTAATTAATTATTACTGTTCACACGCTTCTTTATTTTCCTTATGTCAATTATAATCCATTTTAAGATTGCAATTATTAGTACTAAAAGTGGTGTTGCCTGGGCTATGAGAAACCCTATCCAAAAATCATTCATAGTACTGGTCGGAGAAGCTGTTGCCATTCCACCTACAAATAAGGACATTGGGATTGAGATTACATTGAATCCCAGACTAATCATAACAAATGATAATCTTTTACTTGTAATCTTCGGTAACACAGCTGACCAAAATAAAATTCCTGCAACTAACAAAATCAAAATAAGACAAATACCCCAAACCATCAAATACCTCAAAGCCTCTACCTCCTAACTAAACGATAGCCCATCCCACTTTCTTGTAAAGATTAAGATGCACCTACAGTCTACTATTTTACCACAAAAACCCATATCGTTATTCAACTAAACTGTCCGTTAGTTCAATAACTGAATAATAAGTCGTTTGGTATAGTTTAACGCATTTACAAATATTGGTATATGGAAGAATGAGCTTATAAAGCAAGGTATGCTGAGAGTGCGGTAGCACATCATTAAGCTGATGTGCTTTTTCTATATGAATAAGATTAATGAATAAATATAAGAAGCGACAAAGCAAACACAGGCTCTTGGTTGTAATAAGGGTGTGGCAAAGTTCTATTCTTTCAACTTTGAGTCAGCTTTACAACAACAATCGTAGTCAAGCTTACAGAGCAATTTAACGAACCTGTGAGTAAGTTAGTGGAGCAGAGGGAAACATTTACACAGGTTGTTTGACAGGTGCTACAAAGCCATGTATAGAGCTATAGGAATGATTGAGAAAGCATAACAAAAGGACTTATGAGTAATTTTACTCACAAGCCATAGATTGATGTGTGATGGAATGTTGTATCGTTAGTTGAATTCGGGGGTAATATCCCACATTATTCATTATGTTTAAACAGTAAGCCTTTACCGACATATTCTTTATATCCCCAAATACTAATCAGCATCATTATTATTCCAATCACTAAAACAGAAATGGAAACTCCTGATAAACTTCCGTTAATTATATCAAAAATAGACATACCTATAAGAATCCCACTGATTGCTGAAATAAATGACCAAAAGAATCGTTTCATTGAAATCATCCTCCTTTTTTAGGTCTTTATTCCTGAAAAACTGAACATTCCGTCTGTATAGCAATTATAACATTGTGAGGTGCGAGTTGGTAGATAAATGGGGATTCACGACAAAAGAGATTGACGGTTATAAGAACTGAATAACACCTCTTAGAATCGTTTAACGAGCCTGTAAGCGTTGATAGGGAAGCAGAGAAAGCATTTACACAGGTTGTCTAATCGTTGCTACAAAGGCTTGAATGGAGCTATAGGAGCAATTGTAGGGGGCATAACAAAAGGACTTGGGTAAATTTTAAACAAAAGCCCTAGATTGATGTGTGATGGACTATTGCTCTTCTTGTTGAAAAATGACTCATAAAATTATTTTTTCTCCAAGATTATCTAAATCTCTTTTTAAGTTGAAAATAATAAGTATTCTATGAGACCTTTCTGTAACTCGACCAAAATCTACAACTTGTTGTATTTCAACTATGTCATTTGTATAAATTTTTTGTGAGTCTCTAACTTCGGTAATCTTTACGCCTAAATTGTCAATAGAATCCCAATGTACAATGTTAAGTTCAACTACTCCTTGATAAGAAGCTTTTATACTCAAATCATCATCTCCCTGCATCTCGAATAACTGAAAATTCTGCTAATAAAATTGTAACATAGAAATTCATGCAGTGGTAAATAAATGGTAAAAATGCAACAAATGAGATTGACTGTTACTTCTAAGCGAGACGAGCGTGTCTAAATGCCTTAAAGTTTATTCATTAATTATCCATGAAGAAACTCAGGAGAAAACCTGTATAGATTGCTCTGTTGGTTAGCAGGTTATAGAGTAGTGATTTACAAGTCGAAATGTATCATTATTTAAACTGTGTGAGTGAATACAGATTTTTAATAGAGGAACTAAGGTCTTGGCGAGAGGGGATGCGAAAGCATCAATATAAGTTTATAAAGGCATGCCTTTAGCAACCACCTCGAATGGACGGAATTTGCGTTTGTAAAGGGTGCTAATGCGAATGCCATCTGTTTAAGTTTGGCTGAAACGGCAAAAGCAAACGGCATCGATTTCTATCAATACCTAGTGACCTTATTGACAGAACTGCCAAATTTACCGATTCACAGCCAGAGATTTTAAAGAATTACATGCCTTGGTCGAAAAAAATCCAAGCAACATGTGCAAAATAGCCGTTTACCTGAAATTTTTTTCAGATAAACGGCTATTCGTTGTGCGTACCGAAAAGGTGCGCTTTTTTATATTTCGGGCTTACGTTGCTTTTTCTTTCATTGTTAAGTGACTACAGGTTTTTTCTAATCAAAAAGCGCACGGAAATGCGCGAGAAATTAATTGTGCTGGTGCTTACATTAATAAGCACATTGGATTGTACATGCGTCTTATAAACAAATATTTGTGACTACCTGTTTAATAATCTCTTTTTGTTTTAGTTTTCAAATAGTGACATATAATACCATTAGTATTATGATTAGTGTAGATGGAGGTGAGGTAGATAGAAACAAAAGCACAAATTAATTTTATCGAGTTTGTAAAAAACACTATCAGTAATAACGGCCAATCGATCGAAACACGTCTTAAACAAAAGCACAAAGGATTTGAAAACGGTTGGAAGATGGATGGAAACGAAGTTGTGTTTTGGGTTAGCCCAACAGTGAGGATTAGTGATTACACAGGAACCATATTGAATGAATTTAGGTTCATTATAGATTTTGACGAAGATAAAAATAAGTTTACTGTATCAGGTAAAAGTGTTAAGTCTAAAAATTTATTATAAATCATTAAGTCACATCTAACTAGGTGTGGCTTTTTATATGCCTCTTATCTCTAGCAATGACATGTTCCGATATAGTTATGAATCAAGTAGGGGCTATTGTTCGAAAGCTATGCATTATTGACGGTCTGCACTTTGAAGTATAGTGAACTGCCAGCATGACTTTAACATGGATTCTTTTAGACGGCATGTATTAAGCATATGTGTGCCGCAAGCTATGAAATTGCTGGCAAGCGGTATTGACGCACAATATCATTCAAGTGAATTTGTGATAGCCTTAAAAAAGGACTTATATGTATGAGTTGGATTCATACATACAAGTCCTAGAATGTGGTCAATATCAAAATTCATTTCTTGTTTCATAGGATTAAATGTCTAGCATTCGCACACAATTAAATCAAGTTCCGCCGCTAACAAAGCGAATACCGCCGCTAAAACGTCAAGTTTCGCCGCTAAGCAAGTGAATATCGCTGCTAAAACATCAAGTTTCGCCGCTAAAACTTCATTTTTGCAAAAGCTACTAGTGTTCCTTTGTCGCAAGAATCAAAACCATTCTTTTCATAAAAATGACGAACATCAGGAGCTTCTTCTGTTAAAAGAACTTTTTGGCGAACATCTTTATATTTTTCTAAAACATGATTCATCATATTAGTTGCAATGCCTCGATTTTGATGGCTATTCAATACTAAAATATCCTGTATATAAAGGATTGTGAGACCATCACCTACAACTCTTGTTAAACCAATTAATTGATCATTTTCCCATGCAGATAAGACAAATATTGAATTTAGCAATGCTTGCTGTAATTGATCTAAATCTTTTGTATATGCATACCATTCTACATCTTCATAAAGAGCTTTTAAATCGTTTTTATGAATATACTTTTCTTCTTTAAATACAATTGTCATTAAAATTCCTCCTCAAAATTTTATTTTGAAGAGTGTAAACGTAATTTATCCACTGTCTTAAACCACCTTTCAAACTTCTTCTGCATTCTTATAAATTAATGAGCTATGTTCATAGTAGAGAATAGCCCTTTTCTTTTTCTATCTTTGATGAAATTGTAACATAGTAGAGCAATTGATGGTAGAGGATTGGAAATGATGCACACTTTTATCAGGGGTGTTAATTAACTATTTTTACCCATCCTATTAATTGGAAGGCTTGATTTCCGCTAAGGGCTATAATTGGTTAAAAGTGGCTCATCACCAAAAGTTGTGGATGACAATAGTTAAAACGTATGCTATGTATATAAGTTGATTGGAGTGGAGGCTGGGCGACTCCTTGGGGATCAGCGTCACAGATGAGACCCTGGAGCGAGCAACGCGAGTGAAGCGGCTCATCGGACGCCCCCAGGAAAGCGCCCAGCCGGAACGGAAATCAACCACACGTTTTGGTGATGAACCTTAAAAGTGGGGATGTAACGAAAAAATCCTTTTATAATATTACCTATTTTTCCCTAATCAACACACTTATTAATCTATTTTAAGTTTTGTCACCAACCACCCAACTTATTGATGAAATTAATGAAAGTTTTATAGAGTTCTTAATTACTATTACCGGATTTTGGGGTACTGCTAGTAAGATGAGCATCAAACATATCTATTATTTCAAGGAACCTATCAGCTTCTCTAAAAACATGGTCTGCTAATAGTGGATGAATAATACTTTTTATTTTACATTGTTCAATTAAATCACGTGCTGTTTTCTTAAAGTCTCTAAGAGATGAGACTGATACACGATTTTGATCCAGAAATTGATCCAATAGAGGAACTGTTTGAGATTGTGGTCTCATAGATTCTAAATCTTTAGCTTGAAACAATAATTGATCAAAATCATTACTAAAATTCCGAGCTATATCAACTAATTTTCTTTCAGATGGATCCAGCAAATGACCGATAAATTTTGCATGGTCGGCCATAATCCTTAAGAAAAATACATTTTCTTTAATAATAGCGTCTGGCAGTGCGTTCAATTTGCCTTCATTTAATTCGAGTAATCGCTTTCTAAAATAATTAGCTTCCCTACTTACATGATCAACTAGTAGCGGAAAATTATTTGCTCCTGGCATTTTACAAGTCAAAATTAGACCTAGCACTTTTCGTTTAAACATATAAATGCTAGTTGCAGCTTGTTGGACTTCTGTGTTAAATCTTCTAATTTGCTCAGGATCAGTTTGAGTGGTAAATACATGTGCAGTTTGCTCAATTTGTTCAAATAATTTATAAAATTGATTAGCTTCTTGAATTAGTTGAGTATCTTCTGCTCTAAATCCTAATTTTAGAAAAAGTGAATGCTCTTTCATAATTCTAGACCAAAAACGAATTTCATTTAACGATCGCTCAACAAATAATTCAGAAGTAACACCTGTATCAGCATGTAAAAAGGATTCATCTCCTCTCATTCCAATACCCCCCTCGTAAATAATACAATCCTTCTATTCTTATTATCAAAGCCATTTAAATATACTTACAGGGATCAAGGGATTAATAGTTGGAAGAAATTGCTGACGCTACGTTACGATCAATTGAAAATGGGAATATATTAGCAAACTAGCAACAAAAAAATCCTTTTATAATAAACCTATTTTTTCCTAATCAACACGTCTACACTTTTATATTGTTTTGAGTGTCGATGGGTGAAAATAAGCTCTTCATTTTATATCAAATCATCTAATAATAAGAAATCTATAACTATTTAATTATGTATGTATGTTTGATTTCATTACTAACTCGTACTTCCGTTTATCATCAATCCCAGGGATAATCTAACACTGAAAATTTTTTAATGAAGCTATAACTTCTAAAGATGAAATCTACAATGATTTAAGTGGGGTAGACACAATAGAACAGACTATAGGCAAATGCGTAGACTAACAATCCATGTATTGCATAACCTATATCGAAATCGAAAGGAGGAAAAAATTATGCGTTACGACTACAATTATGACAATTATGGAGGACAAAATAGGGGTAGTCATCCATATCATCCGGCTCACCCAATGCATACCTACCCGATGCATACCTATCCAATGCATTACTACCCAACTCCAACTCATGCTTATCCATCTTACTATCACCATCCGCACCACCATCACCACCATCATCCGCATCACCGTCCGTACCCAACTCCATATGGCTACCAATGAGAATAAAGCAGCACTTACTATAAAAAACGAAGTAACAAAAATTGCATAAAAGTTTGTTGTTCCAACTCGTTAATAATCATTTTAAAAGTGCGACAACGGATGCTTTATTGGCAAAGGATTTGTAAAGTGTAAAATAATCAACTAGCCAAATAACGATTCCGAAAGAAATTCTTTTAATTTGATGGATTTTTTTACAAACTTATAGTTCGGCATTTGACTAATCATGATGTTCCAAAATATTTGGAACAACACAACGATATTATGATTGTTTCTTATAAATCTAGCTTGTATTAAAGGTTTATATGTTAATAAGGGTCACCGGAGGAAAGTGACCCTGATTTTTAAATAAAAATGTAAAAAACATGAAGAGAAATATAGTTAGGTGTTGATTAAAGTCATATCCACAAAAGGGTATGACTTTTTAATATGAATTGTGGGACCGCAAAATAAAGCGTGCTATGCCGAGGCCATTAAAGAGCATTATTAAGGAGCTTACAGTAAGGCTATGAGCGTTTAAATAAATAAAGAAAACGTTCAATTCTGTTCTACAACGGACTTAATAGACGTGATAGTCGAAAACATTAAAAGAGTAGAACAGAAGTAGAAAATTCGCTGGACTGATGATTGATTTTTGAAATAGGGGAGGGAGAGGTTAAATAGGATGGACGTCTATTCGACAATCGTCATTGAAGGTGAGAAGGCCCTAATTTGAGCAAACGAAGATCGCTTGTGTAAAAAATAGGCAAATGCATAGACTGTCAATCCTTTATAGCATATCTTAAACCGAAATCGAAAGGGGGAAAATTATGCAATATTATGACCGATACGACCAGGACTATGATTATGACAGTTATGGAAGACGTCGGAGAAGGCGGCACCGATACCCGTTTTACCCAATCTATCCATTCTTCCCACCATTCTATCCACCATATTATCCGCCATATCCATATTACCCGCCATATTATCCACCATACTATGGAAGTCCATACGGCTATTAATAATCAATATATCTACTTAAAAAAACTAGAAACGACAAAATCTTAAGTAGAGAGTCTGTCGTACTAGTCCGTTAATAATAATCATTTTAAGTATGGGAAGAAACGGAGTGCTTTGATACTTAAGCCTTGTATAAGTGCAAGATAAGTGACTAAAAATAACTGACCAAATATTAACTTGATTGATATTGAAGAAAATACGATAGGATGGTTGTTGAATTAAAGGCAGCTTTTCAAATTTTAAGAAGACAGGAATATAAAGCAAGGTCACTCTGAAAAAGTGACCCTGAATGAAGAGGAGTAAGGCTTAGAAGCTTTACCCTCTTATTTATTTCTAAATTTGATAGTTCAACTTTGAAAATTAATACATGAAAGTAGCGCCGACAATAATTAATAGTATAAATAGAACAACAATTAGAACAAATGTTGAACTGTTATTGCCACCTCCATAGCAATAACCCCCGTAGTAACAACTGTTGTTGTAATTGCCCATATTTCCGCAGTATCCCATGAAGCATTCCTCCTTTCTACGTCTATAATATGTATCGCCATAAAAGCAAGAGGAGATATTTATCCAACTAAAATCCTTTAGAATTAGAAATTTGGAAAATGATTTTAACGTACTTTAAAAATAAAAAGGGTCACCCGTATGGAAGGTGACCCTCAGTAACGATTCAAGGCGGTGCAAGCTAAAAATTAGCTTGATTTATTATTATGACGAGTCAGCTACTTTTGCATGGTGGATTGCCTTAGAGAAAGATTTAAAAATGAAAATGTTGAAAATAGGAGTATACCATTGGAGCATAAATTTTTGTGTAAAGTCACTCTTGTTGCTTTTTTATCATTTCGTATTAGATGGGTGAAGTGGTACTGTTGAATTATAGGAATTATATAGTCTTCCTGGCAGATCACTATAGTGTGTGTTTGATTTTCGTTCCGACTAGGCGCTTTCCTTGGGGTGTCCGAAGATTATTTTGAATTTAACATTATGTAGAGAAATTTTGGTCGTCTAGAGCATATGAAAATATAACAAAAGCACTCGCATGAACGAGCCTTATTCATACACATTATGCTATTGTTTCTAAAAATCGCCCCAAATTATTTCATTACTGCTTTTATTTTATCCGGTATCATAATTACTTCGGTTTTCAAATCGACGGGTCGATACGTTTTATCATACATTCGTCCCAATAAGCTAAATGCTTCTGATCAATCCGATGTTCTGAATCTTTCATCTCGAACAGAATACCAATATAAGTATTCTTCATCCTCTGTTATTTTTTCTCCATCCAGCGTCACCATAGTATCGTTTAAAAATTGCAACCATTCATCTACTTTCGATGATTTTCCTTGTATGACTTTTAACATACTAACTCTCCGCCGCTCCCTCAATTATCTGAAAACTGTTTCTTTATCAAAATTGTAGCGCAGTAAAACATGTTTTAGTAGTTAAGTGGTAAATGTGTAATCTTCTATTAATCATAAGTATAAAAAAATTCCCTTAGTACATTATAACTAGAGAAAATAATCACAATAAAGTAAGTGTATAGAGAGGTGAAAAGTTTAAATAAATGGATATCATCCTAGCGATATTACCAGCTCTCTTTTGGGGAAGTATTGTGCTCTTTAATGTTAAGCTTGGTGGTGGTCCTTATAGCCAAGTACTTGGGACAACATTTGGTGCACTTATTTTCTCCATAGGTGTTTATTTTGTTGTAAAGCCTGTATTAACTCCTGTAGTGATTGGAGTCGGAATTGTATCGGGCTTATTTTGGGCATTAGGGCAAGTCAATCAATTGAAAAGTATTGATTTAATAGGAGTTTCCAAGACGATGCCCATTTCGACAGGGCTACAGTTGGTATCAACAACTTTATTTGGAGTTATTGTGTTTCATGAATGGTCGACAACAATGTCGATTATATTAGGTGTTCTTGCACTTATTAGTATCATTATTGGGATCGTGCTTACATCGCTTCCAAATCCAGAAGAGAAAAAACAAGAACATGGAGGTAATTTTAAAAAAGGAATTTTAATTTTACTTGTTTCAACTTTTGGTTACTTAGTATATGTAGTGGTAATTCGCTTATTTAATGTAAGTGGGTGGTCTGCTTTATTTCCGCAAGCAATCGGAATGGTTATAGGTGGGATTTTGTTAACATTTAAACATAAACCATTTAATAAGTATGCGATTCGCAATATTATCCCTGGTTTAATTTGGGCTGCTGGAAATATGTTCTTATTTATATCTCAGCCACGTGTTGGAGTCGCAACAAGTTTTTCTCTTTCTCAAATGGGAATCGTCATCTCAACTTTAGGTGGGATTTTTATTTTAGGTGAGAAAAAAACAAAAAAGCAATTTATAGCGATTATGATCGGAATTGTATTTATAGTTGCAGCTGGAATTATGTTGGGGATAGCGAAAGGATAAAAGGGAGGACATAGTAATGTATTCAGATTTAGAAGGGAAAGTTGTTGTTATTACAGGTGCTGCAACGGGACTAGGAAAAGCAATGGGAATGCGCTTCGGAGCAGAAAAAGCGAAAGTTGTCATTAATTATCTCTCAAATGAAGCTGAGGTAAATTCTGTTGTTGAAGAAGTTAAAAAAGCAGGCGGGGAAGCCATTGCTGTACAAGGTGATGTTACAGTTGAAGCGGATGTCATAAATCTTATTCAGACAGCAGTGAAAGAGTTTGGCACACTTGATGTGATGATTAATAATGCAGGTATTGAAAATCAAGTACCTTCACATGAAATGCCGTTAAGTGATTGGAATAAAGTAATAAATACAAACTTAACTGGTGCGTTTTTAGGAAGTCGAGAAGCCATTAAATATTACGTCGAGAATGATATTAAAGGGACAGTTATCAATATGTCTAGTGTTCACGAGAAAATTCCTTGGCCGTTGTTTGTGCATTATGCGGCTAGTAAAGGGGGCATTAAGTTAATGACAGAGACATTAGCGCTAGAATATGCCCCAAAAGGAATTCGTGTTAATAATATCGGTCCTGGAGCGATCAATACACCTATCAATGCTGAAAAATTTGCAGATCCAAAAAAACGTGCAGATGTGGAAAGTATGATTCCCATGGGGTACATTGGAAAACCAGAAGAAATTGCCGCAGTCGCAGTGTGGCTTGCTTCATCACAAGCTAGTTATGTAACGGGGATTACTCTATTTGCAGATGGTGGAATGACTTTATATCCTTCCTTCCAAGCTGGCCGTGGATAAGTATTGGTAAGAGGTATCAAGAGCTTCTTGATGCCTTTTTTAATGTCAAAGCAATTTTAATGAGGTTCAATTGTAGAGTATAAAATAAAAACCTTTTGAATAGTAGAGTTGAATAATTTTTTTATTTTCCTTATAATTAGCACCAGATAATAAAATGAGGTTATAAAAACATTTTAGTTATAGGCTTACAATTATTTTGTTTAAGATGGTCATAAATAACATAACGTCCAAACAAAAAGTAGAAAATACAGAGTTTAGACGTATTAATTACTTGTGTAATAATTATTGTCTTTTTATTAGTATCAAGTAATAGTACTTAAATGTATAAAAGGAGAGGGATTGTAAATGAATAACGTTCAATCTAAAGCTAGAATAACGGCCATTGGTACCTATGTTCCCGAAAAAAAACTAACAAATGATGATTTAGAAAAGCTAGTGGAGACGAGTGATGCATGGATTGTACAAAGAACTGGCATAAAGGAAAGAAGAATTACGAGCGAGAATGAATTTGCATCAACATTAGCCTTGAAAGCTATAGAAAATTTAGTCGAACAATATCAAAAGGATCTTTCGGATGTAGATTTAATTTTGGTTGCAACAACTACACCTGATTATGTCTTTCCTAGTGTAGCCTGCCAAATTCAGGAACACTTTAATATTAAACAGGTAGGTGCACTAGATCTTCATGCAGCTTGTGCTGGTTTTACATATGGATTACATATTGCGAATGGATTAATTACATCAGGGCTCCAACGTAAGATTTTATTTATTACAACAGAAGTTTTATCTAAGGTGACGGATTATACAGATCGAACGACATGCATCCTTTTTGGAGATGGCGCTGCAGCAGTTTTAATTGAAAAAGATGAGGAAATGCCAAGCTTTATCGCTAGCCATATGGAAACAAATGGTGCTGGAGGTAAGCATTTATACTTAACAAATTTATCAACTACCATGCATAGTTCTTCCTTGAGTACCTCTGGAAAGTTAGTTCAGAATGGTAGAGAAGTATATAAATGGGCAACACGTACACTTCCAAAAGGGATAGAGGAATTACTAAAACAAGCAAGCATGCCACTTGGTGAAATAGACTGGTTTGTGCCTCATAGTGCAAATTTACGAATGATTGAATCCATCTGTGAAAAATCTGGTATTAGCCTAGAGAGAACATTAACTAGTGTTGAATATATGGGAAATACATCTTCAGTTTCTATTCCATTAGCCTTACAGATTGGGATAAATGAAGGAAAGTTAAAAAATGGGGATACCTTATTAATCTATGGATTTGGTGGAGGACTTACACATGCGGGGCATATCATTAAATGGTGTGTAGAATAATTTGCAACCCCTCTCATTTGCCCCTTTTTCATTAGTTTTAAAAACTTAAACAAAGGACCGGTACTCAATATTTTGTTGCAAATGAGTATTCGGTTTTTTTTTAACTTGAAATTACCTGTGTATCATCGTAATTCTCTAATTTAAAAGAAGATAGATGAGTAGGTAATTTTATACAAATGGAAATGATATGATGTATTATTGGATTAAGATATTTATTTAATAGTCATCTAAAAATTTGTTACATTTATTGTTTCTACTATCACTTTATAAAAACCTAAATCGTATGAATCATTTATCATATCCTATTATTATCTATCAATTGAAAAGAGGGTAATGCGATGATGAACTCTTGCTGCAATTGTGATTGTCACAAAAATGTATTTCGTTTAAATAAAGTGTCTTCTTGTCCGATTTGTCTAAGTAGTTCAGTTCAGCCTTCAGTTCCTAACAATTTTACGACAGGAGCAATTTGGAGAAATCCAGCCACAGATAAGATAGTTGTGACTCTTTTAAATAAAACAGACGCACCCCAAACAGTGACAGTATCGGTAGTAGATTGGCAAAATTGTGCCCAAGCAGAGATGCAAAAAGAAGCCTTTTTATGCGGAGAATCTCAGCCTTCACTTTTTAACGGTACACCAACTCCTCTTACCTTTACTATTCCAGCTAAAAAACTTCTCATCGTTCATGCAACTCCGCAAAATGCTTGGCTACCTAATGATCCATGTTATGAAGTGCTTGTTAAACACCCAGGTGATCCTGTCTTTCCATCTGATCCAGTTATTTTTAATACGTGGGGGATTAATATTGATGGGGTGCCTCAAGAAGGAAATACAGTGCTACATCAACAGTTTCATCGAACTTTTTTCACTTGAACGTAGGGAAGTGGAACAACTTCTTATAAGCTAATAAAAATGACTAGAACTCATTTTTAAAGTGAGTGACTAGTCATTTTGTGCTTGAATTTAAGGAAGTAAAAGTAGTGTACGTAGTTAATCTATGATGAAGCTGGGCCTCCACCATTCTACCACCAAATTTGTAGGATAAACTTGTTGCTTTACAATATAAAAAATCATTCATGTAACTCTCACTCATTTTATATATAATTTAAAATATGGCTCATCCCAAAAGTTGTGGATGACATTTTAAAATATATGAGCTGTATATCAGTTGATTGTAGTGGAGACTGGGCGACTCCTTGGGATCAGCGTCAGAGATGAGACCCTGGGCGAGCAACGCAGTGAAGCGGCTCCATCGGACGCCCCAGGAAGCTCTGCTCTGCGCGAAAGCGAAGCGTCAGCAGCAACGCTGCCCAGTCGGAACGGAAATCAACCACACGTTTTGGCGAATAGCCTAAAATATAACATATATGGAAGTGGAGTGAAGAAGATGTTTCCTATTTTAGATACTGAACGTTTAGTGTTAAGAGAACTCACTGAAAATGACGCGCAAGATGTTTTCAATTGCTTCTCTAATCCTGATGTATTACGTCACTATGGCCAGAAACCATTAACAAGTTTAGATCAGGTTAAGCAAATAATAATTAATTTTTCAAAGAATTATGATGAAAAACGCGGTATTAAATGGGGAATTGCATTAAAAGGACAGAAAAGTATTATTGGTACTATTGGTTTTCAAGAGTGGTCCACTGAACATAAAAGAGCTGACATTAGTTATGCACTTTTTCCTGAGAACTGGGGAAAAGGGTATGCAAAGGAAGCTGTTCATAGAGTCATATCATTTGGCTTTCAAGAGATGGATTTACTGCGTATAGGGGCAATTGTTTTTACCGAAAATGATGCTTCAAATAAGCTATTAGAAAAATTAGGCTTTGAAAAAGAAGGGGTATTAAGAAATTATATGCACCAAAACGGTGTTCCATTTGATACGAATATTTTTTCTTTAATAAAGTAAAAACATAAAGGTCCAGGTACTCAAAATGATTGAGAATCTGGACTTTTTGTCTTCCATCTTTTTTAACTATATGGCTGGAACTTAATAGATTTTGCTTGATACATTTTGTCACGATATTCATAAACAATAACAATTTCCCCAATAAAACTGACAGGAGATACTTGTCCACTTACCTTTGCAATAAGTTGATTGTCTTGTACTTCGTAATGAATTATATTTCCGAAGGCGATATCATCAAATAAGTTTGAAGGCAGTATATCTAAAGGTGGTATATCAACTGTATAAGTTATATCACCAACTTTGATTTCGGCTGTAGTAGTCGTTAAACTTGTTTTTACGTTTTTATAGATAATTGCCATAGGATTATCAACAAGAACGTCCATCAATCCGTGTGTATCTCTATAAACATGAACCTCTTCATCTAATAAACCTGTGCCATATCCTTTTGTCAAAATAATGATTAATTCTTTTTCTCCATCTTTATTGATGTCTTCGTAATGTATTTGCGGGGCGTATGCGGGGTTAGTAACGTTTATCCAAAAAGGTCTGAAGTAAGTTTCCCCTTTAAAATCAATTTTAAAATCTTGATATAGGTCCCCTATTTTCTTTGCATACAAAGTTATTTTTTCATTGCTTAATTTTGAAACTAATTCATACTCTTCATTTTTTGCTTCTGCGATAGTAACAACAATAAGAAAAATGGTAAGCAGTAAAATAATGTATTTTTTCATAAGCAACACCTCGTTTTAGTGTTCCTTACTATAGCCTCTTTATGCTGATGGTTGAACTTATGAGCAAATATTTAGTCATCGTATTGTTAAATTTGAAAATTAATCTTCAAACAACAAAGCTTCTGCAATCTGCTATAAAATATGTAATTGCAATTGTCCATATTTAGAATGAAAAAATGAATAGGGTCACCCGGAGGAAAGTGACCCTTATTAGTAAATTTTGAAGGTGAAGGGGTAAATTATTATTACCCTTCTAAAATATGGGCAACAGAGATACTGGCGTTGGTGATAATTAATATTTCATGAAACTTGCGCCGACAATAATCAATAGAATGAATAGAACAACAATTAAGGCAAATCTTGAACTAGAACCACTACCATAACCTGAATAGTCCATACCTACTTCCCTCCTTTCTATAATCTATAATATGTATAGTTGTAAAAAGGATGGAAGGTAATCATCTAATCAATTAGAATAAAAAAAGGCCACCCTGAACAAGTGACCCCGAAATGAGGAAGTATTAGTAAAAATAACTTGCCCTTACTATTACAACATGTTTTACACATAAATGATCATATTGAAGGCTTTAACTTTATCCATAATGAAGATTTTGAATAAAAGCTAAAGCCTTTTATCAAAAAAATGTTAATTTAGTACAAGAAAGTAGCGCCGACAATAATTAGTAGGATGAATAGAACAACAATTAGTACGAATGTTGAACTAGAGCCACCACCATAATTAGAGCATCCCATAAAATATTCCTCCTTTCTACCACTTATAATATGTATAGTTGTGGAAAGAGGGGGAGTTAATCATCCAATCAATTGAATTTCCCTCCGAAAAAAATTAAATCAATCATATATTTTTTCTTTTCTCATTAAATTCACATCCTAAGGTTCAATACATACGTTTTAAATATTTAGGAATTACACAATAAATAACAGATAACTTTAGTTTGTTATCTGTTATTATTTCTTCATTCATTTTTGAGAGGGATCTACCATGTCACCTGAAAAATTATTCTCAAGATTCTCTTTTGTTTCAGCATTGACGGTTTTTTCTTTTGCTTCTGCTTGTTCACTAGCTGGAGCTTCATCTTTAGAAGAACATGCTGTTAATAGTAGAGCTGCCATTGCTCCGATATACAAAAAATTTTTCATTCCTGTAACCTCCGTTATTGTTAATTCGTTACGTTTAGATTGCGCACATTTCACTTGAAATATGACTGAAATGGCAATGATAAAATTTTGTTTTGTAACAAAAAATGAATAATTGTCGTTAAACAATAAAAGGGGGAAATAGGCATGAAGAGAATTGTAGGGTTCGTCACAATTTGCGGATTGGTATTAGTAGGTTGTTCATATAAAGAATCCAACGACATAATAAAACAGGATAATAGTCCGAAATTTGTTGGAGATGTTTTAGCCAAGGAAACTGAGTGGAAAGAAAGTGAGTATTTTACATCTGGAAATTTAAATTTGATTGGTGAACCGCAATTATTAGGATTTACGAATAGTAAAGAAGAAAAAATAATTGCTGGCAAAGCAGGGAAATATGCCTGGCACTTTTGGGGAGAAAGCATCAAAACAGGAGACTTCCTTAGCGTAAAAGGGACTCACCAATTAACGCAAAAAGAAATTGAATTGGTTACAAATGCTAAGTTACTTGGGCCAAACAGTGGGGCAGATAACCATGCTCCAACCAATATGACTTTTCCAAAGGGCGGTATGTGGAAGCTTGATGCTTATATTGATGGGAAGTTGTTTGGTAGCGTTTTTGTAAAAGTGGAAAATTAAATACATAACCACATTAAGCAATTGAAACATACCATGCTATCAATCGAGAGAGCCTGGTAGCTCACTATTAATGACAATAGACAATTTATAAATTGTTATTAGAAATATTATGGAAGCTGACAAGCATTGGACAAGCTTTATCAACGAAAGAGGAATCACTGCTCATGTATTCGTTCCAGAAGATGGTGAGGAATACAATAACTGTAGCTAAATCCTGTAAAGTAAATATAGGATGTTCTTTTTATAGAAAAACAGACAACATCATTAGTTATCTGTTTTTCTGGTTTGTTTAGTTATTAATTTCTAAGCGCATTTTACAACTCATTTCTTTATATCCATGTTTTTCATACAAAGTAAAAGCGCCATTATTTTCTGCCAGAACGCTTAACTCCAAATAATCTAATTTACGTTCTTCTGCCCATTTCTTTGCCTCTTGTAGCAAAAGTGAACCAATGCCCTTGCTCTGGTATTGACCTGCAACAATTACATCCATAATATATGCATAATTATGCTGGACAATACAAGAATAAGGAGGAGTAGTTAATTCTTGAATTAACAAAAAGCCGGCAATACTGTTATCTATTTCAGCAACAAAAATATCTGATTTTTCTTCTGAAATTGTGTTTGTAAGAAACTTCACATCCTGTTTTGCTGGAGCTATATACTTTGGTTGGAGTTTTGACATTTCTAAAAACAGTTCTTCATATAATATTTCTATTTGCGGGATATCTTCTAATGTTGCAACTTTAATATTCATAAATTCTACCTCCATTCGAATTTCATACCATTCCATTCTACTATATTCTGTAATTTTTATAAATGATATGCAAATTGAACAAAAAACTCGTATAGCTAACACCGTATAAACCGCATAGGAATTCCAATACTAAAGCTGTTTTAAACTTTCAGTATGAGAAAGGAGGAGTTCATCAGTGCGATTTTTAACATGGATAATTTTAGGCGCGGCTACTATTTATGGTGTCCTGAAACGCTTTGGGATATTAAATTCCAACAAAGCACAACAAATGATACCGTCTATGCAGCAAGCTACGACACCAGTACAATTAGTAGCAAACAGTAATCCACTTACCGCAAATACACCAAAACAATAAATAATGCACTATCTAGCTTATAGACAATTAACTGTAAAGGTCTATAAGCTTTTACATAAAAAATGAAAGCTTATTTCCCTCTTTACAAAAGTATCCAGAAAAATGTATAGTTGTGTTAAATATATGGTGAAACGGGGTTTTGATTATTTATGATGAAACTTATTAATGGCTAATAGAATTTTAAATAATTTTAAAGTGCAATAAGACAAATTAAGGTCTATACCTTAATTCTTTTTAGTTCGCCCATTTGCACAATAGCGATTAGAAGTCATCATATCTATTCAGATTATATATTCAATAATTTCTATAAGCCTCTAGTAGGGTCAAGGTAAAATCCGGACATATAGTTCATTTGTGCGGAAGCCGAGGCGACAACGGTAGTTTATCTATGTCCCAGCTACTATTACACTGAGGAGTATTGATCTATATTGAATTTAAATTTGACTATGAGAAGGATTTCTTCTTATAGTTTTTTTTTATGTCTTTTTGGGGGTGTGTAAAATGGTAATGTCTCAATTACTTACTTTGAGTTAACAAAATAGAGAAATGAGGCGTAAATATGACAAATTATCAATTAGTATATGATTACAAAGACAATCAAAAGTATAGAGAAAGTTTCAATGAATTAGCAGAGTTAGTTTTTGGATTAGATTTTAGCCAATGGTATGAAAAAGGCTGCTGGAACGATCAATATATTTGTTATTCATATGTGGATGGTGAAAAAGTAATTGCAAATGCATCAATAAGTAAAATGACTGTTGCTGTAAACAGCGAGGATTATAAAGCCATACAAGTTGGTACAGTAATGACGCATCCAAATTATCGTCATAAAGGTTTAGCAAAAAAATTAATGAATGACATTATTGATAAATATGAGAAACAATATGATTTTATCTATTTATTTGCTAATGAAACAGTCCTAGATTTCTATCCGAAATTTGGGTTTTCACGAGTACAAGAAAGTAGATATTTCTTAAATACTGATGGTTTACAAAAAAAAACAAACAGAACGATCCGAAAATTAAATGTTGAAAATATCAACGACTTATCTTTATTGAAATTGTATGCGAAGGAAAGAATTCCATTGTCGTCGGTTTTAGATGTGAAAGATAATGAAAATCTACTTATGTTCTATTTTCTTATTGCATTTCCTAATTCAATTTATTTTATCGAAGACAAAGACGTTATAGTATTATTCGAAAAAGAGGATGAAGAATTACATCTTTTTGATGTTGTTAGTCGTAGTGAAATTGATGTAATAGAGGTTTTAAGCTACATTACTACATCGGATATAAAAAGAATAATTTTTCACTTTATCCCTGATTGTCAGAATCTAGAGTCTGAAGTAATTGAAACTTAGGACGATGTATTGTTTATTCGGCCGATGATAGAATTCGGGACAGAACGACCTTTATTTCCATTAACATCACATTCGTAAGACCAGTTAAATGTTTGATTACAGTTATATTAAAGAGTTTTTTCTATTATAAGAATATGTGAAAAGGGTGATTCAACTTGATACAAATAAAAAGGATATATAAAGACAATTTCCCACAAGGCAAAAAAATTATTTATCAATACAGCTCTAATAATTATTATGATGTTTCCTATAAAGAGCGAGAAAATGGCTGGGCAATTGATTTTACGTTAAAACATTTCGACACTCCATTTCATAAATATTTAGAAGGAGAAATTTTTGAAGATTATATTGAGGATATTGAATGTTATATTGCTGAGTTTGATGGGAAAGAGGCGGGAATTGTTAGCTTCAGCCACGAGAAATGGAATAATGTGTTAAGAATTAATGATATTCACATTTATCAATCTCATCAACATAAAGGAATTGGTAGCAAGCTGATGGCATTGGTCAAAAAGCGTGCAGTAGAAATAGGTGTGAGGACAATCGTTTTAGAAACACAAACGTCGAATTATCCCGCCATACAATTTTATAGAAAGCATGGATTTCAGCTTATTGGATGTGACCTATTAAGTTACTCAAATAATGACATTGAAAAAAAGGAAGTACGAGTTGAAATGGGACTTGTTCTTGAAACGTAATTATCGAAAAAACATAGATATATTGCAATTCATTTTGACACCTTTCATTTGAAAAGATCAACATGACCTTTTCTACAGAGATAATAAAGCTGTTTAAAAAACGCCAGTCATTTTATTCAACAACCGAGCCAAATCGTGGAATAAAAAAAGGAATATTTGTAAGCGAGACAAAGTTGTTTATTTCCGGGGCAAAACATGAGAAAAGGTGTAATACTACATATCATTTGAATCTTTTTCTTAAAGGGAGATATTTGCGAAATAAAGAATGTGATTGTCCCAATAAGAACGAAATGTCGTTCGTTAGTAAAATGTTGAAGGGAAGAAATTCTTAAAGGAGAGAGAAATGATGGGGTTCGACGAATGTATAAACAAGGATTTTAGTGGGGTCATATCGGTTACTCAAAAAGGTGAAAATATATACCGTAAAGCCTTTGGATACGCCGATTTACCAAATAAAGTATCAAACGAGTTTGATACAAAGTTTGCAACAGCCTCAGCAGGAAAAGTATTTGTTGCCGTAGCCATTTTGCAACTGATTGAACAAAGTCGATTATCTTTTGATAGTTGTATTGGGGACATTTTGAATTTTGATTTAAAGAATATTGATCCTCATATCACTATCAGGCAGTTGCTTAATCATACATCGGGAATACCCAACTATTTTGATGAGTCTGTCATGGAAGATTATGACGAACTGTGGATAGATTATCCCAATTATAAAATACGTACATCGTCGGATATCATTCCATTATTTATTCATAAGCCTATGATGTATCCAGCAGGAGATAGATTTCAATATAATAATACAGGATTTGTTGTTCTTGGTCTTATTGTTGAGGCCATTACTGGCTCTTCGTTCGATGTATATCTTAATGAACATGTTTTTATTCCTTGCGGTATGTTGAATACAGGGTATTATGAACTGGACAGATTGCCTGCTCAATGTGCAAACGGGTATGTATATGATGACAGCAGACAAGAGTTTTATACTAATATTTACAGTGTAGACGTAAAAGGAACAGGTGCAGGGGGAGCATTTACTACAGTTATAGATGTTGAAAAGTTCTGGGTCAGTCTGATGAAGGGGCAATTGATATCGAAGGAAATGTTAAAAGAAATGTTAACTCCTCAAGTGAAAGAAGAATGCTATGGCTATGGGATTTGGCTGGATAAAAAAGAAGAAGGCACGTTTGATTACCACTTTGAAGGATGCGATCCTGGTATAAGTTTTTATAGTTCATACGACAAACAACAAGATTTGCTAATCACATTGGTAAGCAATTTTGGGTGTAACGTATGGAAGGTTTTCAGAGATATCAAAGGTTTGATCAAATGATCATATCGGTTCGCTTTAAGATAATCTTCAACAATTAGACGCTATTGTAACGTAGCGGCAGCGTCTCGAGGCTCGCTCATCGACCATTTCGAATGTATAAAAATGGTTAATCAACACGCATGGTATCTTATATGAAAATAAAACAAGCATAACCCCGACTTAAACTTAGGTCGGGGTTATGCTTTAAAAATGATAACTTTATTGTCTTTCTAAACCTTTTGCAATTACACAAATTTTTTAATATCAAGTATAGTTTGTAAATGTATTCCTTCATGGAAAATCGTTCGAATTAATACTTGCTCAATCGTATTCATTCCCATATCAATAGGAGGAAACTCTACATCTAATCGATCACCATACAATTCTTTTATTTGTATAGGCTGGGCTTTTAATAACTTCTTTAATTCTTCAAATGATGGAGTTTTCTCATTAAAATTAGCTGGAGATGTGCCATAGCCGAACCAAGATTGAAGTGATTCAAGTTCCTTACTTTTTTCGTTTGTTAAAGCCTCAATCCACAAATATTGGTCTAAATAAATATGACCCAAATTCCAGCGAATATTATTATGAAATCCAGATGGAATAGTATGAGCAATATCTTCCGTTACTGTTTCTAATACTTGTAATACTTCACTCCGATAACTATCCAACTGTTGAAATAGAATTTGATGACGTTGCTTCATATAAAATCTCCCCTCCTCTTTTTCATATAATATTGGATAAAATTACTCAAATTCCTTTTTATAGAAATAAAAAAGGGAGAACACGTTTTAAATCGTGTTTTCCCTATATTTATGGACTTTGAGTTTGAAGAGCTAATTTTACGCCTAACCCTATATAAACAAAACCTACAGCCTTTTCAATCCAACGTGAACCACTGCTTGTTGTTTTCGTAAAGATTTTTTCGCCAATGAAGCTTGTAATAATAGCTAACAAAATAGTATACAAAGCACTCATCACAACAAATGTAATCCCTAAAATCAATAATTGTACTGTGACTGATTGGCCATTTTGTTGAACAAATTGTGGTAAAAATGCTAAGAAAAATAATGCCGTCTTTGGATTTAAAATTTCCGCTAAAAATCCTTGTCGGAACGAAGTACTTGCAGGGCTTTGCTCAACAGTTGGCTTTTCTAATTTTTGTGGTTTTGTTAGTAGCATTTGAATACCTAAATAAACAAGGTACGCAACTCCGATATATTTCACTACTTCAAACGCAGTTGCAGAATTCATTAAAATGGCAGATAGACCTAGTACAGCAGCTAACGTATGAACTAAGTCGCCTAGTCCAATACCTAGTGCAGTATAAATACCGTTCTTTTTACCACTTTTCAGCGTTTGCGTAATAGTAATGATCACAGCAGGGCCAGGAATTAAAAATAAGAGAAAAACTATTGCAATAAAAGATAACATGCTTAACCATCCTATTCTAATAAACTAAACACTCAGCTAAGATGAATGCAAAAAATATTATATTCTATCTCTTGTATACCTGTCGATACTGAAAAGTGATGAATTCAACTTATAATGAAAAAACAAGGGGGAATAAGCTCGTCGCATTACGTGTGGTATTTCCGTTCAGACTAGACGCTTCCTTAGGGGTGTACGTTGGAGTCGCTTCACTAGCTCCATGGTCTCATCTGTGATGCTAACCCCTAATGAGTAAGCCTGCCTTCACTCCAAATGTTTTAAAAATGTCATTCACAATTTTGGATGATGAGATAAAAAATAGGGATATTTGTATAATATTGTTTTTTATTTAATAATAGAGAAAGGGTTGAGGTGATAAATTGAAAACTATGAGATGGAATTTATCTTTGGGCATTCAAATTATATTAACTGTTTTTGTTATGATTATTGGTATTTATTGCTTAATAACTAAAGATTTTACTTTATTGCCGCTATCACAGATTTTGTTAGGGTTTACCTTTATTATTATTGGGCTTCGAGAATGGAAAAGAGCAAAAAGAAAGTATGTAAGCATACTCTATTTCGCTGTTGCGATTTTTATATTATTTGTTTATGTAAAATCTTTTATTGCTTATTAGAAACATGTTCATAGGGAGTGGCAACAATGAAGAATGTTATTGAAATCGTTAGAAATGTAGACCAACTAATGATTCCAGAAAATTTTGTTGGGATAGGTTCTACTAGAAAGGTATTTCGTTTTAAACATTGGGTCATAAAAAAGCATTTACACGAAATTGGTTTTATACAAAGTCAAAATGAACAAAAAATTCATCATGCATTAAAAGAGAAAGGATTAGCAGATTCCGTAGCTCCTATTTTGTACTTTGATGAAAAAATCTCAATACAACCATATGTTCAACCATTACCATTAGTTAATGGTGAAACTTTTGACATAGATTTTAATATTGATTTGCGAATATCCGCTAATTTAAAGGCAGCAATCGAAGAAATTGATCGAGTTTATGATGGATTTGACTTTTTGGATAGCAGTAATTATGGCGAAGACAAGCATGGTCAATTGATGTTATTAGATTATGGCATGACGAAAACTTTGTATGAAACAAAATGGGTTCCGCTCGCAGAAGCTGGCGTGTTACCACAAATTTATTTTGAGCCATGTATAAAATGTGGTGTAGAAAAAGAGCTTAGAATGTATGGAGAACATGATACGGATAGAAGATGTTACGAATGTGGAAAAGAGTAGCAGTATTTCTATGATGTTATTTTTTTACAGTCATATCTTAGGGGGTGTGGCTTTTTTATTTTGCACATAAAAAGTTTATTATAGTACCAACTACTAATGTTTAGTGTTAGAATAAGGTGATAAATCCTTTGGAGGTTTTTTAATGTTAGATATTCAGCAAATACAAGAAGTCCTTAGACATCGTTACCCATTTCTTTTAGTGGATAGAGTATTGGAATTAGAGGAAGGTAAGAGAGCTGTAGCAATTAAAAATGTGACGATAAATGAAGAATTTTTTAATGGACATTTTCCTAATTATCCGGTAATGCCTGGCGTGTTAATTGTAGAGGCTTTAGCTCAAGTAAGTGCAATTATTATGCTTACAAAAGAAGGCAATCAGGGGAGACTAGGATTACTAGCAGGTATCGATAACTGTCGTTTTAAAAAACAAGTGAAGCCTGGTGATCAGCTCCGTCTTGAAGTGGAAATTACACGCTTAAAGGGTGCTATTGGTAAAGGGCGAGGAATTGCAACTGTAAACGGAGAAATAGCTTGTGAGACAGAGCTTATTTTTGCATTTGGAAGCTAAGCCAATACGTTTAAAAGTGCTGCAAAAATTCATTGCAGTACTTTTTTTTATGTTTAAAGGATATTAAAAATAGTTGTTGAATAATATAAATAAGTGACTTCGAAATGGAGATGGTTACATGAATTATTCCTTAGCTCTTTATATAGCCACTTGTATCATGCAATTCATCATCCTTACAAATATTACGCTATTAAACAGTCAATGGAATGGCATTATGATGTGGCTATGTACAGGGATTTTTATTTTCTCAACTGCGGTTTTCATCTCAAGCAGATCAAATAAAAGAGGTTCTAATGAAGGAAATCCTAAATAAAAAATAGAGTTGATAATCTCAAAATCAACTCTATTTTTTTGCCCACTTGAATTCTAAAGTAGGACTTACTTCATTTTGTTGTCGTGTTAAATTGTTGGCTCAACACCAAAAGTTGTGGGTGACATTTGTTAAAATGAATGCCATATAGGTTGATTGGAGTGAAGGCTGGACGCCCCCTGGAAGCTTTGCTCTGTGCGAAAGCGAAGCGACAGCAACAAAGCGCCCAGTCGGACCGGAAATCAACTACACGTTATGGTGATGAGCCAAATTGTTTTAAAATAGACATAAAAATCCATAAATAAAAAAATTAAGAGAAACAGATGGATGTATAATTAAACTAAAAAAACGGGGGAGATTTTATATGTCGGAAAGCACACCTTTTATTAAAGATGTTCCTGATGGAGATGTAAAATTTTCAGTTATAATACCTGCTCATAATGAAGAAAATTATTTAGGTAAGTGTCTAGAGTCAATTGCAAAGGCTGCACAACCATATAAAAATCAAGTTGAAGTCATAGTCGTGTTAAATCGGTGTACGGATAGAACGGAAGAAATTGCACAATCCTACAACTGTGTGACATTGAAAAATGAAGATAAAAATCTATCTAAAATTAGAAATGCTGGAGCTGCTTTAGCAAAAGGCAAAATACTGATTACAATTGATGCCGATACTAGAATGACAGAACACCTGTTATCTGATGTTGAAAGATATTTAGCATCCGATCAATACATTGGAGGAGGCGTGAACGGCAATTTTGAACGAATGTCTTTTGGTATAGTTGTTTCTAGCATGCTATTAATAGTTCCTTTACTGTTCAAGTATGGTTTTATCTCTGTAGGGATTTTTTGGTGCTATAAGAAAGACTTTCACGCCATCAAGGGTTTTAACGAAAATATGCTAATGGCAGAAGATGCTGATTTTGCAAAGCGCTTAAAAGAATGGGGTAAGAAAAACGGTAAAAAATTTGGAACGATTAAGAACGGAATGATTACTTCCTGCAGACGATTTGACCATTATGGGGACTGGGTATTACTAAAACGGCCTGGTTTGATTTTAGCTTATCTCAAAGGCAATAATCAAAAGGCTGCGAATGAAGCCTATTATGATGATCAAGCAAGATAGTGTAGTAAAGAATGCTTAATGGCTAGTATCCCAGATTAAAAATCACTAGACTAAAAGAGGTGATAAGCCATCTTTATTACATTTTCGAGTATTATTGGAATTGAAAGGGTGGTGGGGATGAGTAATAGGACAAAGAACATAATTATTTTTCTTCTAGGATTTTTTACGTTTTTTATTTTATCGACTTTATACCGTATCTTTTTCTAAAAGGAGAAAAAATGCGAATTTTCTTTGTTAATTTAATTTAAGGAATTTTATTACAACCCCCTACAACATACCACTTCATACGAAATCCAATCTAGTCTAAATGAAAAATCTCAAAATGCAAGCTGTAAGTTACTTAAGGTGTCATAAAAAATCAGGTGTGTTGATTAACCATTTTTATACATTTTAAAAGGCTGATTTCCGCTACGGGCTACTCGCTTTCCTGCGGGCGAGCGTCGAGCCGCTTCCTCCGCTCCGCTCCGTGCAGGGTCTCGTCTGTCTCGCTTTCCCGCGGGAGTCGAGTAGCCCTACGCTACAATCAGTTAAAATGGAAATATATTAGCAAAATGGTAACAAAAAATCCTTTTATCGCTCAATAATAAACCTATTTTTTCCTAATCAACACGCCTGATAAAAAATATAAAATGGATTTTGTCGAAAATAACATACAACGTTTATTCCTTCATATAATTTTAGTATCTGAAAGTTTGGGTGACTTTGTTCTGACTATCAACAAGTTTTCTAGTCAAAATACGTTCATTAAATCAGGTAAAACAGTATGAGAGGATGAGGGGGTTTGAAACATCCCAGCACAAATATTTTAGAAAATAAAGAAGAATTATTTATACCTGAAAAAGCATTAAATAAAGATTTTTGTGATCGATTAGTAAAAAAAATTCATAAAAATATACTGAATGAAAATATCGCAAACGATGTTTATATGTCATATTTTGTTATTTTTGATCAGCAATATACATTGAAAGAAGTATGGTATTTATTAGATGTTTTGAAATTGCAAGCAAATGAAATTATTAGATCTAAGCCAGTTTATATTACATTAAGTGGTGTGATATTATCATTGATATTAATAATTGCTTCTGCCATTAATACGAAGCTGGTAATTGGGATCTCGTTTGTCCAAATATTTGCCCTAGCAGTTTTGAGTTTTAATGTAGCGATATTGTTTATTTCCTATAAAATAGAAAAAGAATATAAAAAAATATATGAAGTCATTAAGTTAATTGACTATTATTTAATTTTTTATAAAAAGTAGCAAATCAAAATCAAGTATCCGAATTCGCTTCGCTTTCCGCGCAAGACGAGGCGTGAAACTTTACCATTTTTCATGCCTCCAATGGAAAACCTCAACTGGTTCACCGTAGTTCTCCGATTACTTCATTAAGAATACGCTAATTTTCATTTTTTATTCTGACGTAAATTGCAATATCAAGTTAGACACTTTTTTTAACATCTCATGTCCGTATATTTTCTGTTCCTTTTCACCTTCATGTTTATTGTCTGTCGGTCTGCCAATTGGTTAAAACAGGGTTCTGGCGTAACGGAAAGGGCTTGCCCCTTGAAGTGGAGCCAGGTTCCTGTTAAATTGGCGGAAAGACCGATAGACAATAAACTCCCATTAACCCTAGGGTAAGAGTTGGTTGATTCACGTCTTCTTACGCTGATTCTCTTAATCTCTTTAATTCTTCCTCAAACATCTCATGCGGTGTTTTGAATCCATGTATTCGTCGTGGCAAGTGGTTCATTTTATCTTCTACAGATTGGATGTAAGATCTACTGTAGTTCTCTATGGACGTTCCTTTTGGTAACCATCTACGAATCATTCTATTGTGGTTTTCATTTGTTCCTCGCTCCCATGATGAGTAGGGGTGTGTGAAGTAAATCCCCATCAACTCTTGGCATTTTTCCGCAAGCTCTGAAAACTCACTCCCGTTATCTGCTGTAATGGATTTGAATAGTTTAGGTGCTAACTCCCCAAAATTCTTTAGAATGGTTTCAATCGCATAGTTCACGGAATCCGCATCCTTACCGTCCATTTTGAAAATAAATTCTCGACGCGTTTTCCGTTCGATCAGTGTTAATAAAACATCATCTTCTTTGTCTTTTCTACCGATCACTGAATCGATTTCAAAATGACCAAATTCCTCTCGTGTTTCAATGTGCTGTGGGCGTTTTTCAATACTTTCGCCTAAACATTTTATATTTTTTCTAGCCCTACGTACTGTCTTTGTTTTACGCGATGTCTTGGAAACTAAGTCAGAATTTCTAGTTTTCAACAACCTAAGATCTATATACGCATAAAGAGTTTTTGCGCAAACCATTTCTTCACGACGAAACTTACCATCAAGCAATGTACGACCAACAACAGCGTCTGGAGACCACTCCTTTTCCTTCATTAATTGATCTGCGTATTCTAGAAAAGCCGATACTCGCTTCACCTTCAAAGGGTTACGAGAACGAGCCACATTTCGTTCAGTGATTGCTTGACCCGTTGTAGCGAAGTACTTCGTGGTATAGATTCGTTTACTATTTACTATCCTCACTTGTGTAGTAGTTCCACGCTTGATTTCGTTATATATAGTAGCACGACAAACACCCAATCTACGGGCAATCTCAGCTTTTGATAAATTCCCTTCATCAAGGTAAGCTTCTAACTTTCCACGTTGAATTTCAGTAAGTCTGGGTTTCTTTTGAGTTCCTTTTATGTTAAGCTTTTTTTGCATCAAATCGAAAAATCTCCTTTGTATATTGTTGTGTAGGAACTCCAATAATACACGATTTTTCCGATTTGATGCATTTTTTTATACAGTGTCTAATCTGATTTTACAATTCGCCTTTTTTATTCTGAGTAAAAATCAAAAAAAAAAGCATTTTTTTTATAAATCCTCAAATAATAAGTACGAAATATTATTTGGGGAAGTGAAGATTTGAAAAAGTTTTTCCTGTTAGTATTACCTATTTGTCTTTTAACTGTCTCCTTTTTTTATGTAAAAGTCAGCGCAGAAAAATATGAACATAAAGGAAGGAAGTATTATGAAGAAGCAGGGCAAATTGTTTGGGAAGTCAAAACGGATGAAAAGATTATCGCTCTTACCTTTGATGATGGGCCACATCGAAAGTATACATCTCAGATTTTAGATGTATTAGACAAATACAATGCCAAAGCTACTTTTTTTATAGTCGGTCAAAATGTAGATAAAAATGCTGAAGTTATTTCAAGAATGTATAATGATGGTCATGAGCTAGCCAACCATACATTTTCCCATCCTTTAAGGACGAATGTTCCAAACTTACTAAAGGAGATAGAGCAAACGAATAAAATCATTTATAATATCACAGGATTTACTCCTACTTTATTTCGACCTGTTGAAGGGCAGTATTCAGATGCAATGATTGAAGCGATTGCAAAAGAAAAATATAAGGTTGTGATGTGGTCATGGCATTTAGATACTTTAGACTGGAAAAGTCCTGGTACGGATAGAATTGTAAACACTGTGTTAAAAGGTGTGAAAGAAGGGAATATCGTTCTTTTTCATGATGGAGGCGGAAATCGTCAGCAGACTGTCAAAGCATTGGAAAAAATATTGCCTGAGCTTGAAAAGCAAGGATACCGATTTGTCACAGTTTCTGAATTACTTGACGTGCAGAGTAAAAAAGACAAAAACAAATAAGTATCGTAATGTTTTCACTACAACTAATGTGTAGAAATTAAATAATAAAATCAGGCTAAAAAATAGCCTGATTTTTTCATTTTCTAAGAGCAGTAACGCGCCCGGCCTAAAAGGAAATCAGCCCTTTATTATGGTTATGAAATCCATAAAAAGATATAATTACTATAATACATAGGGGGGATTGTCGTTGAGTAAAGTTGAATTGGTTGAATTAAATAATGAACTTTTAGAGGGTATTGGGAGCTATTGTCTTAGAAGTAAGAAGAAATCAACTGGCTACATAAATAAAAATAATTGGCTGAATAATAGATTTGAAGAGGGCTTAAAATATGTCCAAATAATCGACAATAAAAAACAAGTCGGATTTATTGAATATACTGAAGCTGAATATTCATCAAGAGTCGTTCACGCCGATGGTTATTTAGTGATTCATTGTTTGTGGGTAAGTGAAGTTGGAAAAGGTTACGGTACTCGGTTAATCCATAAATGTTTAGAAGACGCAAAAAAGCTAGCAAAAAAAGGTGTTGTTGTTATAACGAATTCCAAAACATCTTGGACGCCAAGTAAAGAGATATTTTTGAAAAACGATTTTCAACTTATTGATTCGGCGCCATATGATTTTGAATTACTTGTCTATCCTTTGACCAACGAAGTCAAACAACCTTATTTCCCAACCGATTGGGAAGAACGATTAAAAAAATTTACTAACTTAACTATTTTGCGTTCATTCCAATGTCCATACGTTGAAATTGCAACTGAAAACATTTTAGCTGGTGCAAATAAATTGAATATACCAGTTGAACTTATTGATTTCCAAGATAGAGAAGAGTTGATGGCATTATCATCAACCCCGTATGGTATTTTTTCTGTCATTTATAAGGGACAGCTTATTTCATTTCATAGGCTAACAGTTCATTCAGTGATAAAAAAATTAAGAGAACTTATTTAAAAAAACTTAGCGCAAATACATTAAAAATACTAGTGAATTCGGATGAAAATAGTGTGGTTATTAATGCTTATAAAAACACAGCGGAAGTTACAAAAGGTGCATAATATAGAGTGAAATCAATTATCTATCTTCGAACTAAAAACGATAAGATAGTTTGATTCTTTACAATGTATTATCAATCATCCTGCTTTTTGGCTATTGAACAAGGAGAAGGGGGGGATCACTTTTGGTAACAATTCGCCAAAAATTAGTAGCAGCTTCGCAAGCAGTTAAACTTACAAATGGTAAAAATAATGCAAAAAAATATATTGTCGTTCATGAAACCGATAATACGAGCATTGGAGCAGATGCGGATGCTCATGCTCGTCTACAGATCAATGGCAACAGCAGGCAAGCTAGCTGGCACTGGCAAGTGGATGATAAGGAGGCTATCCAATCATTTGAACATTTTTGGGAATGCTGGGGAGCAGGAACATATGTCGGAAATAATCAAGGTATTCAAGTGGAAATTTGCGTAAATAGCGATGGTGATTATTTTACAGCTGTGCAAAATGCAGCGAATTTAATCGGAAAAATAATAAAAGATGAAAACATCGCAATTCAGAATATTGTTCAACACAATTATTTTAGTGGGAAAAACTGTCCCCGTAATCTTCGCGCTGGAAAAGTATCGTGGTCTCAATTTATTGAAATGATAAAAAAAGCTGGAGATATTCCGACATCACCAGTAGAAACGTTGAAATATCGTATTATTACGGGAACCTATAGTACCCTTAAGGCAGCAGAAAGTGCTGCACAGGTGATGAAAACAACGTTTGGCTGGCTTGTTTACATTGAGCAAGATGGCACATATTATCGTATTAGAACAGGAACTTTTACTGGGAATAATGCAGCGAAAAATGCTGAAAACAAAATAAAAACTGCAAAATTGGCGCAAGTTACGTATATTATAGATGCATAAGAGAACATTTATCTTCATTCAGCTAATGTTCTCTGTAGCGAAAGCAAAGCGACAGCTACAATTACGCCAAGGCGAAATTTATTTCTATTAATCTGTGAGGATTTTAGTTGACTGCTTCTAGGAAACGGGTAAAATAGAAAAGCAGTACCATTATATACCTATAACTTAGCAGATAACAGAGGTGCCTCAGAAAGTGCTTCTGAAGCACCTTTACCTTAACTAAAATCTAAAGCAATAACTACTACATAGAATACAAAGCGACTAAAGTGAAAAGTTGCTTTAAAATGCTGGATTTTATGAAGATTGTTATAGGATAAGATTTGTCGTGAAATTTTGTCAGTCTTTTTCTTTTCGTCTTCTCTATAACCTGTTAAGATGGTAGTAGTGTGACAACAAGTTAGTGTATATGAGAGTGGTGACAATCAAGATGGATGAACAGAAAAAAGATGGTATAGAACAGCAGCAAGAACAAAAACAAGCTGAAGTAAAACCAGCAGGGAAATTTATACAATTAAATCCGTTTAAATTTATTATGCTAATGTTCTTTACAATCCTTATTACTGCAGGCTTAACGATCTTTGCGTTAACATTCGGTGAAAAGAAAGTAGTTGAAGTGAAAGTACCGAGTGGGCGTGCAGAATTTGCAAAATTATACGAAGCCTATGATTTACTTAAAAACAAGTATTACAAAGATATCGATGATGAAAAAGTGGTCGACGGCGCTATTAACGGCATGTTCGACGCATTAGGAGATCCGTATTCTGATTTTATGGTGAAGGAAGAAGCAGATCAATTTCAGTCTGGTTTGTCTTCTAGTTTCCAAGGAATTGGTGCGGAAATTCAAGAGCGTAATGGCTTTATTACAGTTGTGTCACCTATTAAAAATTCACCTGCTGAAAAGGCTGGATTATTACCGAAAGATATTATTTTAACGGTTGATGGGAAAAGCATTCAAGGATTAAGTGCTTCTGAAGCGGTGGCGCGTATTCGCGGTGAAAAGGGCACGCCTGTAAAATTAACCGTGAAACGGGGAACTAATGCTGAGCCTATTAATATGACGATTGTCCGTGACGAAATTCCGGTTGAAACGGTTTACGGTGAAATGCTTGAAGGGGACATTGCCCATATTCAAATCACGTCATTTAGTGAAAATACAGCAAAAGAATTTGAGAAGATTCTTGCAGATTACGAAGGCAAAGCAAAAGGTATCGTATTAGATTTACGTCAAAATCCTGGCGGTTACCTAGAAGATGCGATAGAGATTTCGAATCTATTCGTTCCAGAAGGTAAACCAATTGTTCAAGTACAACAAAAAGATGAAGAACCGAAAATTACAAATGCAATTGCTGGTAAAAAATATAATCTACCTGTGACAGTTATTGTCGATGGTGGCAGTGCTTCTGCTTCTGAAATTTTAGCTGGTGCATTAAAAGAATCTGTTGGTGCTAAAATTGTTGGAGAAACATCGTTTGGTAAAGGTACAGTGCAAAATGTTGCACCATTAAAAGATGGCTCTAACCTTAAATTCACAACAGCTAAATGGCTAACACCAAATGGTAACTGGATTAATGAAAAGGGCATTGTGCCAGATGTTAAAGTGTCATACCCACCTTATGCATCATTACCATACTTGGATCCATCTATGGAAATGAAATTGGGCGTGCAGTCTAACTCTGTAAAAGCGGCACAGGAGATGCTAGAAGTTCTAGGATACAAGCCTGGTAAAGCAGACGGCGTTTTTGGTCAACCGACTGAAAATGCAGTGAAAAAACTGCAAGCTGCAAATGGTCTTAAAGAAACTGGTGTATTAACTGGTGATACAACGTATGCTTTAATGGATGCGTTACGTGTAAAAATAAAAGCAGATGATCCTCAATTGTTAAAAGCAAAAGAACTGCTTACTGGTACGCCAGCAAAAACTGAGTAAACTACAAACTAACAAAGTAGCTGTCGCAGCAGGCGTTTCTAACGGCCTATTGCGACAGCTTTTTTCGTGGGAGGTAATGATTGTGAAAGACGTATACTTATTTAGTGGCTTTTTAGGAAGCGGTAAAACATCTATGTTAACGGACGTTATTCGACAACTGAAAGAAAAGAATTTAAAGCCCGCTGTCATTATGAATGAGCTTGGAAAGCTGCCATTTGACTCACAAGCTGTGGAAAAGGATATTCCGCTAAAAGAGATGCTAGAAGGCTGTATATGCTGCTCGGGCGCTGAAAAAACGGAGGCGCAAATTCAATCTCTTCTATTAGATAGTGATTTTGATGTCCTAATTATTGAAACAACAGGTGCTGCACACCCTGTAGAAGCACTAGACGCGGTTTATTCACCGTTATTTGCGGAAAAGTTAAATGTCAAAGGAATTGTCACAGTTGCTGATTCAAAGCTGTGGCTAGATCGTGCAACCTTAACCCCGCAAGTGCGCTCCTTATTTATGGAACAAATCCGTCATGCTCATTTATTATTGGCCAATAAAACGGATTTACTAACAGAGGCAGAGCAAGCGCAAGTCGTTTATGAGCTACAAGGTTTTAATCCACATGCTTTTATTTTACAAACAACAAATGGCCGAGTACCGTTACGTTTATTAGAAGATTTAAAGGCAACTGCACAGGTGGATGCTCAAGATATTGTGAAAGCCCCAATAGCATCGTTGCATCTCGGATCACGATTAGTTGAATTTAAGGACGCTGACTTTACACAAGAGCAATTTGAGGATTGGGTACGTACATTACCTGAAACCGTGTATCGAATGAAAGGCTACGTGCCAATTGAAGGTGTAAAAAATCCTATGTTGTTTCAATATGCTTACGGTATGGTCCAATGGCTTCCTGAGTACGTGAAAATGCCTGCAAAACTCGTTATTATTGGTGAGGATGTAGGAAGCTTAAACGTTTTAGGTCATAATTAAAAATTTGCTCATCGCCCAAATTTTTGGATGACATTTGTTAAACCTATACCTTGTATATAAGTTGATTGGAGTGGAGACCGAGCGACTTCTTAGGGATTTAGCGTCACAGATAAGAACCGGGAGCGAGCTTCGTGAGTGAAGCGGTTCATCTGACGCCCCTGGAAGCTTTGCTCTGTGCGACAGCAACAAATGTTTTATCTGTGCGAAAGCGAAGCGACAGCAACAACAAATGTTTTCTGTAGCGAAAGCAAAGCGCTCAGTCGGAACGGAAATCAACCACACGTATTGGTGAAGAGCCTAAAGATTTGCTGAGCTAGTGAATATAGACATTTTAAATCTGCTAATTTCTACTAGTTGGACGAAAGACCTGTTCTGTTGTCTTACTTATAGTAGAAATATTAGCAGATTTTTTTATGTGGAAAAGTAGAATAAAGGAAGCGTGTTTCGATATTTACATATTTTATTTCTCGGATAATCTACTTGAATATTGAAAAAAATTAATAGTTTTTAAGGGGTGTCAACCCTATTTGAAACGTAAGTATTTCATAGACTGGTGAAACTTACTAAAAATTATTGTAAATAAACCTTTATTTGACGCGAATCTAATTCACTGATGGCGTTGTTAGCAGATGCTGGTAAAAAAAATAATGAAATCGTCCTTTACGATTGGTTGCAGAGAAGGAGGAATTGCAAAAATGAAAAAAACACTAACTGCAATTTGTGCAACATTTCTATTAGCAGCTCCAATTCAAATGGCTTCTGCTGCATCTAATACTACAGAGGGGAACTCAGTAAAGGAGACAACAGACTGTAATAAAGTTTATTATTATAAATGGTCAAATCAATGGTCGGATCAATGGTCAAATCAAAAGTGGTATGTAAATCTACCACAAACACAAGTACCATCAAAAGAAACACAAGCACCATCAAAAGAAGTTCAAAAACCAAGTGACAATACACAAACAAAAAATAATAATACACAAACAACTCAAAAAGATAATACATCTCAATCAACAACTACTTCAGATGTGAATGCTTTTGAACAAGAGGTAGTAAAATTAACAAATGCTGAACGTACAAAAGCTGGTTTAGCACCGTTTAAAACAGATGATCAACTGATGGCAGCGGCTCGTGAGAAGTCACAAGATATGCAATCTAAAAACTACTTTTCACATACAAGCCCAACATTCGGTTCACCATTCGATCGTATGAAAGCTTTAGGTATTAGTTATAAGAGTGCAGGTGAAAACATTGCACAGGGTCAACGTACACCTCAAGAAGTAGTACAAGCTTGGATGGATTCACCAGGTCACCGTGCGAATATTTTAAATGAGAAATTTACGCATATCGGTGTGGGTTATGTGAAATCAGGTAACTACTGGACGCAACAATTTATCCAAAAATAATAGTGTAAATTAAATAGCTTCATTGAATAAAAGGATGTCTACTAAGTCATAACGCTTAGTGGACATCCTTTTTAGTTGCGAATAATTTTGACTAAAAACAAGTAAGTACACTACAGGGGATCGTTGAATACAGTAGATATGAAGAAAATGGGCTTCACTATGCGAACTAGCAGATAGTCGAATATTTTACAGTAGCGTTTTTAAAGGCTAACGAACCGAAAATGGAGAGTGATGTATGATATTAATAAAATGTGGAGAATGCGGTAAATTAATAATAGATAGAGCAAAAAGCATGTATAACACTCAAGAAGATAAATTTTACTGTAATGAAGGTTGTGAAAGGAAGGACTTGGAAGATATGGACAGTCAAGTTCCTACTATAAAAAATAATAATAAAGGGCAATTGTATTGGGATATTCAATAGAGTATCAGAGCTAATAGCTTTAATCAATACATGTAGAACTTACCTCATTAGATGATGTTGTTGAAAAAAACTAATGTAACGAGTGATACATCTATAGGGGAATTAATTTTTAACATAGAAGAATAACTACACAATGGGGTAAAGTTGCTAGAACACTCATAGCAGCTTTAGCCCCATTCTTAGAATCATTTTCTCAAGCTACATTAGCAAAATCTACAGTAAATTGATAGAAAAATAAGGTTTTTTTCATATATACATACCCTTCCGTATTTTTTAATATTTCATTATATATTTGGAGTATATAATGTCGTAGTAAATAAAAAGAAATTGACCAATATGTACACACCATTTGACGATTTTACTAGAGGAACTAAGAGCATTAATAGCAGTAGAGATTTACAAGAAAAGACAAAATATATAATCCCAGACGAAAAAGATGAGTCTAGATAATGTAAATGTAAAAGGGATTTATTCAATGCTGATAGATTCTTGAGCGTTTTTTACTTCTATAATGTAAAATAGCAAACTAGAACAATGTCTAGTTTGCTAATTCTACTTTGGACTTGCTTGTAATTCTTTTTTGAACAAGTAACAAACGTATTAATAAAGTAATCGCTCCTGTTGTCAGGCCTGCAACAAGGCCAATCCAGTAACCAAACGGTCCGAAATCTGTATGAGTCGCAAGGGTATATCCGACAGGTAAGCCTATTATCCAGTATGAAATTATGGCCATAATAAAAGTGATCATAACATCCTTATAGCCTCTCAAAGCCCCTTGTACTGGCGCTTGAATAGCATCGGATAACTGGAAAATGGCTGCGAATACTAAAAATTGTACGGCATACTCTATTACTTTGTTATCGGTTGTATACATATTGGCAACGGGTTCTCGAAGTAAAAAAAGGATACAAGCTGAAATAAAGCTAAATATTATCGTAGTACCAACACATAAATAGCTGTAGATTTTAGCATCATGCATACGACCAGCACCGATTTCAAAACCTACTAATATCGTAACGCCCATCGAAATACTAAGTGGTACCATGTACAGTAGGCTGGTGAAATTCAATGCTATTTGATGAGCTGCAATGATTTCTGTACTAAAACTACTCATCATCATAGTGACGGCGGAAAAAATACTCGTTTCTGCAAAGATGGATATTCCAATTGGCACACCAATGATTAATATTTCCTTCCAACGAAGCCATTCTAATTTTGGCCAATCATGGAATATGCGAAAGCGTTCAAAGGGCACGCGTTTTGCAATAATCCAAACTGTGATGAAGAAAATTAGCCAGTAGGTGATCGCCGTTGCAACGCCAGCACCGACCCCACCAAGCTCTGGCGCTCCAAATTTCCCAAAAATGAAAATATAATTTAACACAATGTTAATGGGTGTTGTAAGCAATGTAATAATCATTGTGACGCGTGTTTGTCCGAGCGCATCGATGAAACAGCGCATGACAAAAAATAAAAAGAGCGGCAAAAGACCAGCGCACATCGTATAAATATAGGACTTAGCTATAGTATGTACAGAGGCTTCTAAATTCATATTGCCTAGAATCCAATCAATACCAACGAATAACGCTATAAAAATAAGTACTACAAGAATGATAGCTACATAGATTCCTTGCTGAACTGCCTTCTTAGCTTGTAACTCTTTTTTAGCCCCGACAAGCTGTGAAACAATAGGTGTAATCGCAAGTAGAATTCCAGATAGTCCTGTATAAATAGGCATCCAAATGGAAGAGCCAATCGAGACTCCAGCTAGGTCAGTAGTACCGTAGCGACTCGACATTAAAATATCGAAAAAAGAAATAAAATAAATGGCTACTTGTGTGACTAAAATAGGTAGAATGATTTTTAAAATCAAGCTGTATTTTTCTTTTAACGTAGTTGTTTGTTTCATATTGTCTAACTTCTTTCATTAACATAATTAATTAGTATAGCACATGAAATAGGCGAAAGTGGAAAAATTAAAAGCTTCATCTATATCTTTTCGTCCGCATATAGTAAAATAAAAGACTGTAAACAAAAAGTAGTGACGCTTTTTAAGGAATAGGAGAATTTATGTGAAACAACAAACAATCATTTTAACCGGTGGAGGGACAGCTGGTCATGTATCGCTCAATCAAGCGATACTCCCGTCTTTACTAGAACTAGGTTATGATGTCCACTATATTGGGTCAGACCAGGGCATTGAAAAAGAATTAATAGGCGAGGCATTCCCTAATGTTCCGTTTTACGGTATTTCAAGTGGAAAATTGCGTCGTTATTTCTCAATGAAAAATTTTACTGACCCATTTAAAGTGCTTGCTGGAATTATGCAGGCTTTTCGTATTATCAAAAAAGTGAAGCCGCAAGTTATTTTTTCAAAGGGTGGCTTTGTTTCTGTACCCGTTGTCATGGCTGCGAAACTTGCTGGTGTTCCTGTGGTCATCCATGAATCAGATGTTACACCAGGCTTAGCCAATAAAATTGCGCTACCATTTGCATCACATATCTTTACAATTTTTGAAGAAACATTGCAGCACTTACCGAAAGAAAAGGCAACGTGCACAGGATCCATTATTCGCCAAGAGTTATTTATGGGAAATCGAGCGAAAGGGTTATCCCAATGTAGCTTTACAACATTAAAACCTGTCCTGCTTGTAATGGGAGGGAGTTTAGGTTCAGTTGTCTTGAATGATGCACTTCGTCAAAATTTACCCGAGCTTGTCAAACAATTTCAAATCATTCATTTGTGCGGTAAAGGGAATTATGACAAATCATTCGAGTCTATGCCTGGTTACAAGCAGTTTGAATATGTGACAACAGAATTACCGGATTTATTACATGCGGCAGACTTTATCGTCTCACGTGCAGGTTCCAATTCGATTTTTGAATTTTTAGCACTTCACAAACCAATGTTGTTAGTGCCTTTATCTGCACAAAAAAGTCGCGGCGATCAAATATTAAATGCCAACTTATTTAAAAGACAAGGCTACGCAGAAGTATTACAAGAGGAAGAGTTAACAAAGGAATCCTTTAAAAAATCGGTTCATGTGCTGACAGAGCGCAAAGAAGAAATGGTCGCGACTATGGAAAAAACGCAAAGACCGAAAACGCCAGATGAAATGGCGAAACTGATTTTACAATATAAAAAGTAAGCTCTTTACTTGATATGCTTCAGGCGAGTAGTTACAAAATAGAAGCCTTGCTGCATACAAAACCCGAAAATAAAAGCTATGTGCCTGTCACCATGACAGGACACATAGCTTATTTTTATAAAAAATATCTGGAAATTACATCGCTTGTTCTTCGCCTTCTGCCATTTGATGGGCTGTTGTAAGATAGAACAAGTCTTTTGGAATTTTAAATAAATTAAATTGCGCTTCGCCTCTGTTTACTTGTGCTAATAAAGTCGGGTGATCTTCATTTGCACTAACGACATAAGGTAGCTTTAAGGCTGCGCGTTGTGATTTAATATTTTCAACACGAATACGGAGAAAAACCGTATGGAAATTATAATCGAAAAATAGTTCGTTCAAAAAAAGCATTTTAGCTTTTTGGTTATAACCTAACCCTTGATAAGGGAGTCCAATCCACGTTCCTAAAAAGCCTGCACCATCCTCCACATCATGAATGCTAATGGTGCCGATTGGTTGACCCCAATCATCGGTAATAGTCCTAGAAATAGCGAATCCCTTCGCTTCTTCTTCAATCAGTTGTTTTGTCATAAACCAATATTCATCAGCTGATGTGGCTTTTTGACGGACAAATGGGAAAACAGAAGGGTGTGATAATAGCTCATAAAGCTCTGTACATTCATGTAGGTCTCGATGTTTAAGCATACGAAACGCCTCCTTTACTAGGGTAGTTAAAACAATTCCTTTAAAGCATAAAGAAGAAAACTAAAATTCGTACTGGAATTAAAACCCAAAGAACTAGACGTTACAACTATGATATCCATAATTTCCCGCTGTCTTACTGATTTTTCACCCATACCGAAAAAAGGGTAGTTTTTTTAATATAATATAACAATCATCATGCTTAATGCAATCATTTTTCTCGATAAAACAAAAAATAAGTTCATTAGTCAGAAAATTCCGGAAAGTATATTTTAAACAAAACAATTAAATTTGTTATATTCTAATTTTGGGAGAGTTAAGTCTAAAATATCAATTTTCTATATGAAGATATTCGAATAATGTTTCTTTAGCATCATGCTTTTTCTTCAAAAGAGGTAAAATATCAAATATTACCCTAAAAAGGATATAATTTTTTCGATTCAAAAAGGGTGATTCTTTGATGTTATGTTATAATAGTAGTATTGATTTTTTTTGTATAAACAATCTATAAAAATCCAATTTTAAATATGAACGACTTATGGGGGTGACAGCATGAAATATCTTTTAAGCGAAGATATATTTAATGAATTGTTTATGGGCAAAGATTTTGTCTTTCTAATGAAAAAAGTGGGAGACGATTATCAATATATTCGCTTAAATCAAGCAGCTCGAGCTTTGTTATCGCATGATGCGATTGGGAAAATGCTTTCTACCCTTACCTCAAGTCGTAATTTTCAGATAATTCTAGAAAATTACCATCAAGCAATTGAAAAGCATAGTCAAGTAGATTATGTGGATTATGCTTATTTTCAATCTGAAGTTCGTAAATATGAGACATCTGTTCGTCCGCTTAAAGATAATAATGAAGACTATATTTTAGCCATAACAAAAGAAATTCATTATGATCGAAGCATTGAAGATAAGTTTTTATTTATGCGCTCAATGTTTGATCATGCCTTTTTTTCTACGGTCATCTTATCAGCTGCCGGGGCTATTTATGAAGTGAATTCCTGCTTCATGGAGGACTTTGAATTAAATAATGAATCGGTCAAACACAAATTATTCGTGGATCTACCAATTGTTCCTAAAGATGAGGTAGAAAACATACAAAACTATTTACAAAGGGCAGCGATGGGCGAAAATATTGGAGAAAAACTCATCAAGTTTCATACACTGGATAAAAAAGAGCGCACGTATTTACTTTCACTCGCTCCTGTAATGCAGGGAGATAACTCTTCGGCTATTTTTCTAATCATGCAGGATTTCACACAATTCACTCAACAAAAAGCGGAGTTACGCTCAAAATCTCATGGTTTAGAAGTTTTTAAGGCTGCTCTAAATTCTGCAACATCAATTGCTGTTTTTGATATGGATGGAAAAATTATAGAAGTTAATGATTTATTTTTAAATGCGTCTGGTTTCACTGCAGAAGAACTAATTGGACAATCTTTTAATTTCATTAAACCTATATATCATTCCGTGGACATCATACAATCGATCAATATAACGGTTGGAGCGGGGGATATTTGGCGAGGGGAGTTGTGCTACCGTACAAAATTTCATGCGGATTACTGGGTAGAAGCAGCTATAGTTCCATTAAAAAATGAATTTGGCACGACAGAACAATATTTATCCATTAACTATGATATTACGGACAAGAAAAGAATGTTAACGGAATTGAAAAATATTGAACGAACATTTCGTCTTATTACAGAAAATACAAATGATTTGATTGTCATTACAAACGAAGATGGCATCATTATTTATGCCTCACCATCCTATAAGATTTTCTTAGGCTACGAGAATGTAGATTTACAAGGTCAGTTTTACAGTGACATTGTTGATGACGAAAGTAAGAAGGCTTGGCAAACGTTTCTAAATAATTTTTCAGGTCAAACAGATACACAGTTTGAGCTACTGCTTAAAGCAAAGGATGGTACACCAGTTTGGACTGAAGGAAATGTAACGGTTGTACATGATCCAGAGCGCGAAAAAGTTTCACAAATTATGATGGTGTCCCGTGAAATAACCCATCGTAAGGAGCGGGAAAATAATCTATTATATTTAGCGTATCACGATACGTTAACACAGCTGCCAAATCGTCGGTTTTTACAAAAGGAGTTCCCGAAATTAATGGCAGAAGCGCATGAACAAAATGTGTGTTTAGCTATGCTCTATATCGATGGGGATGACTTTAAGAATGTTAATGATTGTTATGGCCACGATACAGGGGATGATTTTATCCGGAAGTTTGGTCAGGTTTTAATTACTGCTGTACGTAGCCATGATTTAGTTATTCGTATTGGCGGCGATGAATTTATTGTCGTGTTAACGGGTTTAACCCAGGATGATAAGAAAAGACATACACAAATAATGCACATTATTAATCGCATCCGTAATGAACTAGAAAAAGGTTGGACCATCGAAAGTCATCACTTTGCTCCAACTGCCTCCATTGGGATCGCCTATTATCCGGATCACGGTAAAACATTAAATGATTTGCTAGAATTATCCGATCAAGCCTTATATAAAGCGAAGGAATTCGGGAAAAATAATCATTATATTGCGAATGCGCATTAAAAAAAGTCTGTACAAACAAGTAATTGCTTGTGGTACAGACTTTTTGTTTGATGTTATGCTATAACAGTGCTACGGGGAAACCCTCGTAGTTATTTTAGAAAAGAAGGTGATGGAATGCCTAAGATACTTTTGGTAGAAGATGAGAAGCATATCGCTCGCTTTGTGGAGCTAGAATTAAAGTATGAAGGCTATGATGTAATGGTTGCTTTTGATGGTCGTGAAGGACTTGCACTAGCTTCATCTGAAAATTTTGATGTACTGCTATTAGATGTTATGCTTCCGGGGATAAATGGTATAGAAATTTGTCGTCGAATACGTACGCAATCAAAAATACCTATTATACTGTTAACGGCACGAGATGCTGTGATGGATCGTGTAGCTGGCTTAGATGCTGGTGCAGATGACTACATAGTGAAACCATTTGCGATTGAAGAACTACTAGCTAGAATTCGTACTATTTTGCGTCGGGTGACACCTGATGAAAAAAGTGGTGAATCATTACAATTTCGTGATATCGAAATCGATATAGCGGCTTATGAAGTATCGGTACAGGGGGATAAGCTTGATTTAACGAAAACGGAATACGATTTACTTAAACTATTAGTAGAGCATAAAAATAAAGTTTGTACTCGAGAGCTCATTTTAACCTCTGTTTGGGGGTATGATACGGATATAGAGACAAATGTTGTAGATGTATATATCCGCCATTTACGAACAAAACTACCGGGAGATATGAATGCCTATATCGAAACAGTCCGTGGGGTTGGGTACGTGATGCGTGAATGAAAAAATTGAAAGATTATTTAGTCCATCAACCTTTACAAAGAAAATGGATGCTTACATCTAGTGCTGTTATATTTTTTAGCTATACGATTATATGTATTGTCGTTTATCTTTCACTTCATACATGGTTATTACATGATGAGGAAAGTAAAATCAAACGGACTAGCGATGATTTGGTGTCTTTTTTACAATCACAAGGACCCAATCTTACAATTCAGCAAATACAACAAAACACAGGGCTGTTAAATTCTATTGTGGATCGTGATCAAACCGTTAGAGTTTTCAATTTAGATGGTGTAGAGATTTTACGTATTAATAATGCTTCACAGGCTGCACCCCTTACAACGATGAATGAAATTACAGAAGTGTCGATTGATAAAAAGGATGCCTTTGTCATAAATGTACCAATTCAACTTGGGTTCTCTCAAGGTTATATTCAAGTTATTCATCCGTTGTCAGGGTTCCAGTCATTGATGCATTATTTATTAACTGCGATGCTCATAGCAGGTTTAGGCGCATTGTTACTATCAGCTTCGATTGGTTATTATCTTGCCAACTATTTAATGCAACCATTACATGCGTTGCGCTCATCCATGAAAACGGTTATGGATAAAGGATTTAATGAGCCAATTCAATTAACGTACACTTCTCATGATGAGATTGGTGATTTAATGAATATGTATAATGCGATGATGAATGAATTACAAATTTCATTTACAAAACAGCAGCAATTTGTCGCAGATGCTTCTCATGAGCTACGTACGCCAATTCAGGCCATCGAAGGACATCTCTCCCTCTTGAAAAGATGGGGGAAGGATGATCCGGAAATTTTAGAGGAATCTATTGATACTTCACTAACTGAAATTGCACGGATGCGGAAAATGATTGAAGAATTATTAGAGCTTGCCCGCCGTGAAGAAAAAGATACCATGAGTGAGGCAGACGCAGAAGCTGTTATTAAAGGAGTAATAGAAGAAATAAAGCATCTTCATCCAGAAGCTCGAATAACGCTGTCGAAAAATGAAGAAATAGGTCTTTTATTCATCACAGAAAATGCACTCAGTCAAATTGTTCGTAATATAATAGAAAACGCAATTCGTTATTGTGAAATAGTTCCGGACATTCAAATTTCATTATCTGTCTCTGAAAAGGAAGTGCTGCTGAAAATAGAAGATAATGGAATTGGGATAACAGAAGAAAACATTCCTTTTATTTTCGATCGCTTTTATCGGGTTGATGAAGCTAGAAATCGTCAAATAGGTGGAACGGGCTTAGGGCTTAGTATTACAAAAATGTTGCTTGAAAAATATAATAGTACTGTAGAAGTCAAGAGTGAAAAAAATGTTGGAACCGTTTTCTCGATGAAATTCCCGCTAAAATATTGAAGAAAATCCACGCTTTATTTAATTATTTTAGCCTTTACGAAAAAATTTGCTTAATTTTATAAAAAGAGTTGTATTTTTTGTGAAGAGTAGTAAGATTGAGATGGAAAAAACGTTCTTTAAATTATGGATAAGTTGTGTTAAACATCCTTTTAAAGAACGGAGAAATATTATATAATTAATTGTAATTTAATTAATGGAACTGCCGAAAGGCAAAATTTGGAGGTCATTTTTCATGTCGAACAACGTTACAACTGTAAGTTCTCCATGGTCAGCTTTCTCTGGTCCTAACCTAGGATATGTGATGGAGCAATACGACTTATTCTTACAGTCTCCTGAAGAAGTAGAACCGGAGTTAGTATTATTATTCCAACAATTTGGTGCACCAGTAGTAGTAGAAGGTGAAGTAGCTGTAGCTAGTAATGCAGCAGCTCCTGCTGGCGATTACAAAAAAGTGTTAGCAGCTGTGAAACTGGCAGATGCAATTCGTACACATGGTCATTTAGCAGCAGATATTTATCCTTTGAAAAACCGTGAACTACAAACAGCTCAAATTGAAGAAAGCGCGTTCAACCTTAGCGCTGCAGATTTAGCTGAAATTCCTGCAGCTATCTTCTTCAAAGATGTGCCAGCAAACGTGAAAAATGGTAAGGATGCAATAGATTACTTGAAATCTGTTTATACAGATAAAGTAGCATTTGAATATAACCACGTAGTAACAACAGAAGAACGTGATTGGATTCAAGCACAAATTGAATCAGGTTCATTTAAACAAGCATTAGCTTCTGATGAGAAGAAAGCTTTATTAGACCGTTTAACTCGTGTTGAAAATTTCGAGAAATTTATCCATAAAACATTTGTAGGTCAAAAGCGTTTCTCTGGTGAAGGTTTAGATACTCAAATCGTCCTATTCGATGAAATTTTAAAAATATCTGAAGCAAATAACGTAGAAAACGTACGTATCGGAATGGCTCACCGTGGTCGTTTAAACGTGTTAACACATATTTTAAATAAACCTTACGATATGATGTTCTCTGACTTTGCACATGTGTCTAATGACTTATTTTTACCAGAAGATGGTCGCCTTGAAATAACTAAAGGTTGGACAGGTGATGTGAAATACCACATGGGTGCTTCTTACAACCGTGAATCTGGTATGAATGTTAAACTTGCATACAACCCATCTCACTTAGAAGTAGGAAACCCAGTTGTTTTAGGTACTGCTCGTGGAGCACAAGATGATACTTCTAAGCCAGGGCAAGCTATCCATAACCGTACAAAAGGTTTAGGTATCCTAGTGCATGGTGACGCTGCATTCCCAGGTCAAGGTATCGTAACAGAAGTATTAAACTTTGCAAAAACTGAAGGGTTCACAACAGGTGGTACAATCCACGTCATTGCTAACAACATGATTGGATTTACAACAGAACTACAAGACTCACGTTCATCGGTTTACTCTTCTGACCCTGCAAAAGGTTATGAAGTACCGGTAGTACACGTAAATGCAGATAGCCCAGAGGCTGTTGTACTTGTAGGTCGTTTCGCAGCGAGCTACCGTCAAAAATTCGGTAAAGATATCGTTGTAGACTTAATGGGTTACCGTCGTCACGGTCACAATGAAACTGACGATCCAACTGTTACAAACCCTGAAACATACAAATTAGTTGCAAAACATGAACCAGTTCGTGCTTTATATGGTGCACAATTAGCAGCTGAAGGTGTTGTTTCTGCTGATGAAGTAGCAGCTTTAGATACAGCTATTTATGCAGAAATGCAAGCAGCTTATGACCACGTAAAAGAAATGGCAGATAAAGATGAGCACAAACATCTTGAAATGCCAGAAGAATTAAAAGTAGAATTCCCACAAATTGATACAGCAGTTGGTGCGGAACGTCTAGGGAAAATTAACGAAGAGCTTTTAGTATTTAAAGAAAACTTCGAGCCACAGAAAAAACTTGGCAAAATTTTAGAAAAACGCCGTGATGCATTTGCTTCTGCAAAAATCGACTGGGGTCATGCAGAAACATTAGCATATGCAACAATTATTCAAGATGGCACACCAGTACGTTTTACAGGTCAAGATGCACAACGTGGTACGTTCTCTCAACGCCACTTAGTGTTACATGATAAAAACAATGGCGAATTATTTACGCCACTTCACCATATTTCTGGTGCAAATGCTTCATTTACAGTGCACAACTCTCCACTGACAGAAGCAGGGGTAGTAGGCTTTGAATATGGTTATAATTTAGAAAATGACCATGTATTATCAGTTTGGGAAGCTCAATTCGGTGACTTTGCAAACATGGCACAAGTGATGTTCGATAACTTTATTTCAGGTGCACGTGCTAAATGGGGTCAAAAATCTGGTTTAGTAATTCTTTTACCGCATGGTTATGAAGGTCAAGGTCCAGAACACTCTTCTAGCCGTATGGAACGTTATTTACAAATGTCAGCTGAAAATAACTGGTTCGTTGCAAACTGTTCAAACGCAGGCAACTACTACCACTTATTACGTCGTCAAGCAGCATTATTAGGAACAGAAGGTGTTCGTCCGCTTGTAGTGGTATCACCTAAATTCTTACTTCGTCACCCATTAGCTGCTGCTAATGCTGATCAATTAGCAAATGGCTCATTCCAAGAAGTAATTGAGCAACCAGGTCTAGGTTCAAAAGCAGAAGCTGTAGAGCGCGTTGTATTAGGAACAGGTAAAGTAATGATCGACATCGCAGATCGTATTAAAGATGGTGAAGGCTTCGATCACTTACACATTGTTCGTGTAGAACAACTTTACCCATTCCCAAAAGAGCAAGTTGCTGGTATTATTGCTAAGTATCCTAATGTAAAAGAAGTTGTATGGGTACAAGAAGAACCTAAAAACCAAGGTACTTGGAATTATGCATTAGAAACATTATATGATCTTTCTGAAGGTAAAAAGCTACGTTATGTAGGTCGTCCTGCAATGAGCTCTACTTCTGAAGGTGATGCAGATTCTCATAAAGCAGCTCAAGCCGCACTTGTAGAAGAAGCAGTTGCTGAGCCTGTAAAGGTTAAATAAAATCACATATTAATTATTGAGAGCCGGGCTACTTGCTTAGGCAGTAGCCCTTTTATGTGCACACAATGCACGTTAATCAAAGGAGGAAATGAAAGTGGCTGAAATTAAAGTCCCTGAATTAGCAGAATCGATTACAGAAGGTAGTATCGCACAGTGGGTAAAAAAAGTGGGCGATCGCGTTGAAAAAGGTGAATTCATCGTTGAACTTGAAACAGATAAAGTAAACGCTGAAATCATTTCTGAAGAAGCGGGTGTATTAACTCAAATTTTAGCTGAAGAAGGCGATACTGTACTTGTAGGTCAAGTAATCGCAGTTGTAGAAGCTGGCGAAGGTGCAGCAGCAGCTCCAGCTCCAGCAGCAGCTCCAGTTGAAGCAACACCAGCTCCAGCAGCGCCACAAGCAGCTCCAGCTCCTGTTGCAGCAGCTCCAGTTGTAGAAGAAACTTCTGGTGAGCGTGTAATCGCATCTCCAGCAGCACGTAGACTTGCTCGCGAAAAAGGTATTGACCTTGCTGCTGTATCTCCAGTAGATCCACAAGGACGTGTACGTGTACAAGACGTTGCAGCTCATGGTACAGCTCCAGTAGCAGCACCACAAGCAGCTCCAGCAGCACCTAAAGCAGTTGCAGCTGTAGATGAATCACGTGTAACAGTTGAAAAAATGAGCCGTCGTCGCCAAACAATTGCAAAACGCTTACTTGAAGTAAAACAATCTACTGCAATGTTAACAACATTTAACGAAGTAGATATGACAAACGTTATGGCATTACGTTCTCGTAAAAAAGACCAATTCTTCGAGTCAACTGGTTCTAAACTTGGTTTCATGTCATTCTTCACTAAAGCTGTAGTTGCAGCACTTAAAAAATACCCATATGTGAACGCACAAATCGCTGGTGATGAAATTCACTTAAACAACTTCTTCGATATCGGTGTAGCTGTATCAACAGAAGAAGGTTTAGTAGTACCAGTTGTACGTGACGCTGACCGCAAAAACTTTGCTGAAATTGAAGATTCAATTGCAGACCTAGCTAAAAAAGCACGCGATAAAAAATTAGGTTTAGCAGATCTTCAAGGTGGCTCATTCACAATTACAAACGGTGGGGTATTCGGTTCATTAATGTCTACACCTATCATGAATGGTACACAAGCTGGTATCCTAGGTATGCACACGATCAAAAAACGTCCAGTTGAAGTGAATGGTGAAGTAGAAATTCGCCCAATGATGTACTTAGCACTTTCTTATGACCACCGTATTATCGATGGTAAAGATTCTGTAGGCTTCCTTAAAACTGTAAAAGAACTTCTAGAAAACCCAGAAGATTTATTATTAAATTCTTAATTCCTGAGTTTATTAAAACCCTGCGAACATTGTTTCGCAGGGTTTTTTGCTTTTTATGAAAATATTTAAGGATGCGACGGATAGAGCATTCAGAACGACGGAAAGAAGAGCCAGAGCGACGGATAAAGCAATCGAAGCGACTGAAAGAAGAACCAGAGTGACGGATAAAGTAATCGAAGCGACGGATAGGAACCGAAGCGACGGAAAAAAGAGCCGAGCGACGGATAAAGCAATCAAAACGACGGAAAGAAGAGCCAAAGTGACGGATAGGAACTGAAGTGACGGATAGAAGAGTTAAAGTGAAGGATAAAGCAATCGAAGCGACGGATAAAACAATCAAAACGACGGAAAGAAATGCCGGAGCGACGGATAGGAATCAAAACGACGGAAAGAAGAGCCAAAGTGACGGATAAAGCAATCGAAGTGACGGATAGAAGAACCGGAGTGACGGATAGGAACTGAAGCGACGGATAGAAGAGTTGAAGTGACGGATAAAGCAGTCCAAACGACGGAAAGAAAAGCTGGAGCGACGGATAGGAATCAAAGCGACGGATAGAAAAGCTAGAGCGACGGAAAGAAGAGCCAGAGCGACGGATAAAGCAAACGAAGCGACGGATAGGTTCCCCAAACCTTTACGATATGCTTCAGTAAAAAAAAATTATAGTGCAAAGGATATTATCATTACTGATTAATAGTATCTTTTGGATTACAAAATACTAGTTGAGTATTAAATATTTGCGGATTTACTAATAAATAAAATAAATAAAACAGGCGTGTTGATTAGGAGAATAGGTTTATTATTGAGCGATAAAAGGATTTTTTTGTTGCTATTTTGCTTATGCGTTACTATTTTACTATTTTAACTGATTGTAGCTTAGGGCTACTCAACTCCCACAGGAAAGCTAGTAGTCCGTAGCGGAAATTAACCTCTTCTAATTAATTAGAATGTATAATAATGGTTAATCAACGCAACTGAAAAAAACGATTGTCACCTTGGCAATTGTGCGAATGTAATGGATTTAATAAGGTTAAAAACCTAATATTGTAAACAGTCAGAATAATAATAAAATTATCTTGACGATTAACTTACTTTTATTGTAGTATCTATATATCAATTAAATAAACAAACCTCACATTTGTTCTATAGTGAGGTAGAGGCGCGGTATTTATTAGTTCATTGTTGAGTAAAAGCAAGCGAAGACGCAATGGAGAAGGAACTATCGCCGAAGTATAAAAGGAGCTCGTACTTTTATGCTGGGTCTGCAGTGAATAAGTGCAGGACTGTCCTAGTAAATTTCTTTCCAGGTTTACTAGGTTGTGCTATCTCGTAACATGGAAATTATAGTGAGGATTTGGGCAACTATCAATTAAAGGTAAACCTAAGTTCAATGCTTAGGTCTTTTTTTGTATAGTTGTCTTATTTTTTAACAGAAAAGGGGAGTTTTACATGAAAAGGAAATGGTTGTTATTAATGCTATCTGTAATGACTGTAATTGTGTTGGCCGCTTGTGGCGCTAAAGACAAAAAGAATGAGGCAACAGGTGATGCTGGTGCCGATAAAGGTGGAGGTGGTGAATTCCGTGTTGGGATGGAAGCGGGCTATGCTCCATTTAACTGGACGCAGCAAGATGATGCAAATGGCGCAGTAAAAATTGCCGATAATGCTGAATATGCAGGCGGCTATGATGTGCAAATGGCGAAAAAAATCGCTGAAGGCTTAGGAAAAGAATTAGTAATTGTGAAAATGGAGTGGGATGGTTTAGTACCAGCACTGCAATCAAATAAAATTGATGCAATCGTTGCTGGAATGTCACCTACTGATGAGCGTAAGCAAACAATTGATTTCACTGAAAACTACTATACTTCTGATTTTGTTATGGTCATTAAAAAAGGTAGCAAGTATGAAAAGGCAAAATCAATCCAAGATTTTTCAGGAGCTAAAATCACATCTCAATTAAATACATCTAACTATAATGTGATTGATCAGATTAAAGATGTACAAAAAGAAACAGCGATGGATAGTTTCCCAGCAATGCGTGTAGCATTAGAGGCTGGAAAAATTGACGGCTATGTAGCTGAGCGTCCAGAAGGGATTTCCGCTGCTGCAGCGAACGATAAATTCACATATGTAAAGTTTGAAAAAGGATTCAAAACAGATATTTCAAACACATCTATTGCAGTTGGTTTACGTAAAGATGATGCAAATATGGAAAAAATCAATGAAATCCTAAAAGGTATTTCTGAAGATGATCGCCAAAAAATTATGGAAGAAGCAATTCAAAAACAACCAGCAGCACAATAATATAAATGCACGGGCTGCCTGACAGTCCGTGCATTATCATAAGAATCTCTTAAAATAATGATAATGTCATAGCTAAAAGTTTCATAAACTAAAAGAAACAAATGCTCCAATAGAATACTGGAACGAGCAAGCAACACGACGTTGTTAGGAGGAACATCATGAGTCTTGAATGGATTATTTCTATTGTTGAGAACAACTGGCAAATGTTTTTACGAGGTGCGTATTATACATTACTTATTTCAATTAGTAGTACAATTATTGGTGCACTTATCGGATTTTTCATTGGAATTATGCATACCATCAAGGTTCGTAAAAAGGGTGTAAAATTCTATAGTTTAAAGCTCTTTAATTTTTTACTAACATGCTATGTCGAATTCTTCCGTGGTACACCAATGATTGTACAAGCAATGGTTGTATTTTACGGATTAGATATAGCATTTGGCATTGATATGCATTTTATTACAGCAGGTATTTTGGTCGTGTCACTAAACACAGGTGCTTATATGGCGGAAATTGTGCGTGGTGGTATTGTGTCAATTGATAAAGGACAATACGAGGCCGCTTCGGCAATTGGGATGAATCATTTCCAAATTATGCTGCATGTTGTACTACCACAAGTTGCGCGAAATGTATTGCCTGCAACAGGTAATCAATTAATTATGAATATTAAAGATACAGCAGTTTTAAACGTTATCGGGGTTACTGAATTATTCTTCCAAACAAAATCGATTGCAGGTAATAATTTCCGCTATTTTGAATCATTCTTTGTAGCTTGTGTCCTTTATTTCATCATGACATTTACCGCATCAAGAATTTTACTATATGTAGAAAAACGATTGGATGGACCAGATGCCTATCAAAAAGAACAGAAAGAAGCCATATAGGGGGACGGACAAATGACGGTTATTAAAATAGAGCATTTAAGTAAATCATTTGGGCGTAACCAAGTGTTAAAGGATGTAAATTTTCAAGTAGAAAAGGGCGAGGTTGTCTGCCTTATCGGTTCTTCAGGATCTGGTAAATCAACACTACTACGCTGCATTAATTTACTGGAAACGCCAAGTGGTGGTCAAATTATTTACAAAGGTGAAAATATTTTAGACGAAAAGCATAATATTCAAGAATATCGTACACATTTAGGTATGGTATTCCAGCAATTCAACTTATTCAACAATCATAATGTGCTAAAAAATTGCACTGTAGGCCAAATGAAAGTTTTAAAGCGTTCAAAGGCAGAAGCCGAAGAAGTTGCTTTGAAATATTTGCAAATTGTAGGCATGGACCAATATGTCAATGCGAAGCCACGGCAGCTATCTGGCGGTCAAAAACAGCGTGTAGCGATTGCGCGAGCATTATCAATGAATCCAGATGTAATGCTGTTTGATGAACCGACGTCAGCCCTTGACCCAGAAATGGTTGGCGAAGTGTTGAAGGTAATGCGACAGCTAGCGGATGCCGGAAATACGATGTTAATTGTTACACATGAAATGGAGTTTGCCAAAGAGGTAGCGGATCGCGTTGTATTTATGGATAAAGGTGTTATCGTAGAGGAGGGACCACCATCACAGGTTTTAATAAACCCACAGCATGAACGAACAAAAGAGTTTTTAAAACGTACTTTAAAATAAATTCAGCACAACTAAAAAAGTGAGTCCACATAGATGGATTCACTTATTTTCTAGAATTCCACTCTGCATATATAACAAAGCAAATTGCAAATGCTACAGCAAGGATGAAAAACCATTGTGGTACACCACCAAAGCTCATAATAACACCTCGAAGTTAAAATTTAAGTATAGAAATAGATAAGAAAATAGACTTTTACGGAGAAAATATGATCTTCTATGGTTTTTTTCTCCACAAAACATCTAAAATATTATAAAATAAGCAGTAGACATTAGCTTCATGCTAGTAAAGAGAGGTAGAGAGATTATGTTACATTTAAAATGGAAAGATGCACCAACACTACGCGCTGTCACTTGTAAGCATACAAATGCATCAAAATATTTAGTATCAAACGTATTAACAGTAGGGAAACAATATGATGTAAAAAATGAAACAGAAGAATTCGTTTTTATTATTGATAACACTGGTAAAATTGGTGGCTACTATAAAGATTATTTTGAATGAAAATACAAGGGTGGTTCAGATGATTTCTGAACCACCCTTGTTCATTGAAAAAACAGAATCAGTCTCTTGTATAACCCTTTAAATCAGCTACATCTTGTAAATGCTGTTTTTCCTGTTCTGTAGCTGTATGTAAGGCAAAGACATCTTTGATAGCCGTTTGAAGCTCATGCTGTGTTTCTTTGAATTTCGATACTTGCTGTTCAAAAGAGGGGCTTGCAAACCGATCATTCGTGCGAGATAATCGCTCCTCTAGCTGTGCATATTGATGGTCCATGTTCATGGATAACATCATGGCTAATTGATTTTTCCAAAGTGGGATAAGTGTCACAATTGAAAATTCAATTTTCTCTGCTAGCGTTTGATTGGACTGCTGAATCATACGTATTTGTGGCGCAGTTTGTAAGGCAACCTGCTGTGAAACTTGTAAGTCATAAATACGTTGATCTAGTCGTTCGATTTGAGCGGCAAAGTCATTCAGCTGTTGGACATCAAGTGGTTGATTCGTTGCCTGTACACTAGTTACCTTTGCAGGAAGCTCGACTTCGATTGCTTGCTGCTTCTTCATTTGCCCTGCTGCAATAGCAGTCGCTAACTCCTCAAAGAATCCTCTATTATGTGAATAAAGTTCTTCAAGCATTTCTACATCTTTAATCATTTGAAGCTGTGAACGTTCAAGTTGAACACCAATTCGTTCTACTTGGATACTAATACGTTCAAACTCCGTTAATGTTTGCTTAATAGGTCGTTCTGTTTTACCAAACATTTTTTTAAAAAAAGACTGTTTTTTTGGCTCTAACGCGTTAGGGTCAACACGGTCTAATGTTTGCATTAATGAATCTAACATTTGGCCAACTTTTGAGACGTCTTTCTGTTTTACTTGTGCAAGCATTCGATCAGCAAATTGCGAAAGAGCACGCTGTGAATCTTGCCCTAAAGACAGTACTGATTCGAAGTTTGTCAGGTCAAGTTGACTAGCATATAGAAGTGCACGACTTTGTGCAAGAGGCGATAGCGTTTCATACGTCGCCATCGCCTCGGTATTTGTAGTTTCTAAATAAGATTGCACTAGGGGAGAAAGACCTTGTATTGTATTAAGTTGAAATGCGTGATCATTTGCTGTCACTTATCATCGCCTCTCCATTCCAATTGTTCTCTTCGTCTATTATTGGAACGATTCGCAAATTCGATTTCCATTTGAAGATGGTCGATATCATTAGAAAGCGCATCCTTTAAATCAATTTGAATCGTATCATTTAAGTCTGTCAGTGTTTCTCGTGTTTTTGATAATGTAATCTGGATTTCCTTATCCTTTACAGGCTGTTTCGATAACATTGTATATTTATCCGTTAATTCGACAGCGGAAGGTAGGTGTGCGTAAAAAAATTGTTCAACATTATAAAATTTGCGCGGATCTGTTTTAACAATTTTCACGATATTTTTGGAAATACGTGTCATTTCGAGTAATTGCTTAAATGCTGAAACCGAACGTACACGTAAGTAGTTTTGACTTAATGTTTGAATGTTTTTATTTGCTGCTGTAAGTTGTGTTTCAATAAGTTTGTATTCTTCTTTTGTTATACCTGCAATTTGCATGACTTTCTTTTTCTGTCTATGTTTCAACAACGCTGTACTTGGCGCGTAAGTTCCAGCAAACAATAAACCACCAAGGAAGAATCCTGGATCTGCGGCTATGGCTGCGATAGAAACAGTTGATAGCGAAATAAAGAAGCTAGCGGTATGTCTAGAGAAAAACTGTCCGACACTGAGCATGTTTCTTCCTCCTAGCATTTAAATATGTCTATATTCTTATACGAAATAATCGACATAAAGTTTCAATGAAAAAATAATCCTTACATAAATTTTACTGCTATTTGTAAAGTTTCTCAATGATAATACATAAAAACGAGCAAATCCGTTGCTTTATAATAGAGAAAAGGGGCAAAAAAAATAGAAGTTAGACTAAATAATGTCCGATATGGCTGTTTCCTTTTTACTCGGATGTGTGTTGAAAGCCTAATTTATCAGGGGTTATTGTTTTTCATCTTTCATTATATTGTATTCAATCTTAACGTAATTCGCGAATTTTTGTATTGTTGTTAATTTATTTTTTATTGCTCTAATACCTAATAGATTTAATGTTATTATTATTGTTTTTTCTTCTGTTATTAATTCCTCGCCATTAAATTTCAATGATTTTCTGGTGACTCAATTTTAACATTCATCGTTGATTTTCAGTTAGTTAGCTCAAGTAGTCATTTAATAGCCGCTAACTAATTAAATTGTGTATATTGATTGTTGCTTTTATCACACAAAAATACATTGGGAGAATACTATATTTTTGGTATATAATACTAATGTATTGTGTTTTCTAAAAAAAGCTGAGGTGGAGAATAATGAAAAAATTTTTTACTGTGTTATTAGCAGCATTAGTAATAGCAGTAATAAATCCAACAAAATCAGATGCGAAAGTAATGTATGATGGAGCAGAAGTTGTAAAAGGTCAAACAGGAAAAATGACCTTTAAAAAAGACATAAAAGTATATAAGAAAAATCCAGATGGTACGTTTGATTCTTTAGTGGTTAAGCGAAATAACTTCTTTAAAACGTATGATATTGAAAAATATGATGGCAAAACTTTCTACCAGATGGGGCAATATCGTGTACAAGCAACCGATTTAGTGGTTTTCAAAGAAATATCAATCGATATTCGTTCATCTTTTTATGACAATCCCACCTATGTCATGATTAATCATCAGGGTGTGAAAATGCCAGGTCAATACAATGACATCGGATATGGTCAACCTTTAATAGTTGGAAAACGAAAAGATGTTTGCACTGGTCCAACATCAAGCTTAGTTTCTATTGAGAAAGGCAAAATATTTTACCATTATTGTAGTGGAGATATTGAAGGAGAGGATGTAATTGATACCGCCATTGTTGATGGGACTGATGTTCGTATTTTTGAAACTATAAATAAAGGTTCTTATGTATTAATAGAAGATACAGAACTTTTAAGTGCTCCAAAGAAGGGAGCACCTAGTTATACAAAAATGTTGAAGGGAACTATCTTCCAGTTATCAGGGATTGAGATCAATGGTTATGTTGAGGTGGGTCTCGATAAATATTATTTCAATTACATTCCAGCAAATCTACTGAAGCCAGTGAATGGCGAGTAAGGAACTAGGATTCAAACCTTATAAAGAGAAAATGCTTGCGTTCTGAGCTATCAGCGAATAAGTTTTCAAGAATATCCACATAAGAAAAGTCCTCAACTCGCACTATTTTGGTGGGAGTTGTGTTTTTCTAATCAATAGGTTTTGAAATTAATGGTCATTAATTTGAAACAGGGTGATTGGATGCCCTCGTATCGAAGAAAAAGGGGGCGTCCAGCCTCTGAAGAAAAACATGGCATCAACACTAATCGAACGTCGTGGAGGCACTGGAAGCACGCTAAAAAACCGAATTAAAAGATATAATTTCAGGTGTGTTGATTATCCATTTTTATACACCCCAAGAGGCTGATTTCCGCTACGGGCTACTCGCTTTCCTGCGGGCGAGCGTCGAGCAGCTTCCTCCGCTACGCTCCGTGAAGGTTCTCGTCTGTCTCGCTTTCGCGCGGGAGTCGAGTAGCCCTATGCTACAATCAGTTAAAATGGAAATTTATTGGCAAAACAGTGACAAAAAAACCTTTTATCGTTCAATAATAAACCTATTTTTTCCTAATCAACACGCCTAATATAATTTATCTGAAGTAGTTAGCTATTAAGTGAACTAATTTTTTGATGTAATAGAAAATCATGTTAAAATATTTATAGATTATTAACGTCAATTGGAGGAGCGGTGACTTGAAGAAGAAAGTAATAATTATTGTTTCTTTTTTGGTTGTAATTATATTGTTGCATTCAACACCAAGTATGGCATTAAGAACACATGTGTTTTTTATGGGTTATCCAAAAGCCGCAATTTCTTCAGGAATTATTGAAGATAAAGAACATAATGAAGTAGATAAAGATAAATTTGCTGAATTAAATGCCAAAGCATACACTCTAACAAATCCTCCAGTGGAAAAAGCTACTCAGGGCGAATTAAGAAACTTTCTTGTGAGGAAATTTGGATTTTTACATTTTGCAGAATACTTAGGTGATACTTAATAACCATTGTCAGTCAAACAGTGACTTAAGTTCATTAGGTAAATAAATTCTTACACAAAAAACACTCAGATTACTGAGCGTTTTTTTGTGCCGTTTATGTTGCTAATTTACTGTTAGGTTATAAATCAATACTGAAGTGTCTTACATGCTCCAACGATTGCATACAGTGTTTGGAAGCATACATTTGAAAGGATGTGGGGGCAAATGAAAGTAACGGTTAAAGAATGGCGTGTAATGTCTGATCGCAACAAACAATTACTTTTAAATGCGGTAGCAACTAAATAAAACATAGATGAAAAGAGGAATGAGAACATGCAGCAATAAACATAACACGTATTTGAAAAAAACAAGTAGTGCTAGAAAGTAATAACAATGTTTATAGTTTATCTGCACAAATAGTTCAATTAAGAGTTGTCCAACAGGCAACATCTCATTTAATGGATAAAATTGATGAAATCACTCTTAAAGTTGCTATCCCTCTATATGGCTACCCGACCTGGATTCGAATCACATGAATACGATCATTTAAATGGCGTGTTAATTTCTCAGATTGGAAAATGTATTGAGCAAAAAATCGTCCAATATAACGAAGAAGGGTAAAAGAGGTTTGGACATAAGTATATCTTCAAAGTAAAATTAAAAAATTTCACATCAGAAAAGCGCGAGAAATCAACGTTTCTAAAATTGATTTCTCGCGCTTTTTTAGGTTTTGCTCAGTTATGTCCCAGTCTCTTTTGTCTTTTGATTATGAAAAGAGGAATTATACATAACGATCCAAGGAAAATGAACAGAATTAAGGTGTTGATTGGATTATCTTTTAAAATTGTATCTTCTTTGTGTTTTTTTTCAAATTCTTTTACCTCTTCCGTTGTATTTACTTTTTTGTTTGGAACAAATTCATTTTTATTTACATCATAGTAGTAGAATCCGTGTTTGTTAAAGGTGAAAAAGTCATCTATAAGCGTTTTATATGAACTTGAAATCATCACTAAGTTCACTTTTTCTACATCTTGCAGCGTTGTTGCTTTTTTCAATCCTTCTTCAATAAAGGCTACTTGTTCCATTTTCATTTTTTCTTCAAATTCTTTTGTTTTTTGCTCTAATAATGATTTATCTTCTCTTGCTGTTTTAATCAGCACCGTTTTTGTTTCTTTTGTGCTAATATTTTGGCGGAGTCGTTTTTGTAATTATGAACTTCATTTTTGATTTTATTATTTACTGAATTCAGGTGCTCTTCTATAACGATTGTTGTTGCCATGCTAGCAGATGTAAAAACGATACTCAATATACACACTGACAGTCCGATCACACTTAATTTTTGTATAAATTTCATTTAAATCACTCCATTTTTTAGGCTCATCACCAAAGCGTGTGGTTGATTTCCGTTCCGGCTGGGCTGCTTTCCTGGGGACGTCTGATGAGCCGCTTTGTTGCTGCCGCTACGTTAACACTACGCTTTCGCACAGAAAACATCCGCTTCGCTCCAGGGTCTCATCTGTGCCGCTGATCTCCAAGGAGTCGCCAATCCAATCAACCTATATGGCATACGTTTTAACAAATGCCATCCACAACTTTTGGTGATGAGCCATTTTTTCTATTATTATCCATACGACGCTTTTTACATTTCTTCTTTTCTATTCAATTTTTTTCTATTTTATGAATGGTCAAGGAACTATATGAATAATAAAAAATATAATAAGGGAGGTTAAAATGAAAGAATATTTCTTAACCGAAGAACAACTAAAATGATTAAAAGAGGACGAATTCAAATACATTAAGACAAAAAATAATTTGGCATGAGAACAGTGGAATGGCGTATCCATCCACTTTAGAAATTCAAATCGTTGTAAGAATAGCAGCAAAGCGCATCATGTCAGGTGGTCTTAATTCGAAAACAAGCCAAACTTATGTGATTGAAGACATCAGGAATTAGTCTTATAAAAAACTAAAACCCCAAATAGGTTTACTTTTTCTAAAAGTGCTGTCTATTCGGGGTTCAGTTTATTTCCCTTTATAACTTTCCCTGCTTACTTAGTCTGTGTGTGCTACTGCGCTGATTTCGATCAGTTGCTCTGGAGATGCCAAATAATTCACGCCAATGAGGCTACCCGCTGGCCGATGCTGTTCCATGTATTCCTTGAAAAGTCGGATGACTGGCTCGGTGTGTTCTTTTGCATTTGTTAAATAGATTTCCATATAAGCGAGGTTGGACTTCGTTGCTCCAAACCCTTCCAGAACACTATCTAGATTTTCAAGAGTTTGTCGTGTCTGTGCTTCGATATCGCCATCACCAACGAGCGCACCCTCCGTATCGTGGGAAAATTGCCCCGAAATGTAGATAGTGCCGTTGACACTGTATCCTTGGGAAATACCGTGATCCCAAAGATCATGATTGTAGATTTTAACATTAGTCATTTTTTTCTCTCCTTTACTTCAAAGTAATGTCAGTATAAAATGAACGCAAACAAAAAAATAGTACGCACTTTTTTGAAAGGTACTACCAGAAAGGATAGTGTAAATATGGGTATGGCTGACTATAAAGAGAAGGGGAATATTCAAGAAACACCTTTTGGATATACATTGTCAGTGATCGGTGGTAAATGGAAAATGCTTATTATTTATATTCTTGCAGAGAACCAAACAGTTCGGTTTAATGATTTGAAAAGAAAAATAGGAGCTATTACCTTTAAAATATTAAGTTCACAACTTAAAGAATTGGAAGCAGATGGGATGGTTAGTCGTAAAGAGTATCCTCAAATTCCCCCTAAAGTTGAGTACAGTCTCACGCATAAAGCAGAAACTCTATTACCTGTTTTGGAGCAGTTATGTGAGTGGGGAGAAAAAAACTCTAATAATTAAGTGCTTTCTGTATAACTGATGTAATAAATAAACGTTCCATATTGTTCAGTAATTAAATAAATCATAAGCCTTTCACAATCATTTGTGTGGGGCTTTTATATTGAATTCTTTAGGATATAGGCGGAATTAAAGATAATACAATTTGATATTGAAACTATTAAATCGATGGTCTCTATTTGATTAAAATATTGGCTCTTCACCAAAACGTGTGGTTGATTTCCGTTCCGACTGGACGCTTTGCTTTCGCTACAAAAAACATTTGTTGTTGCTGTCGCTACGCTTTCGCACAGAGCAAAGCTTCCTAGGGGCGTCCGATGAGCCGCTTCACTCGCGTTGCTCGCTCCGGGGTCTCATCTGTGACGCTGATCCCCCAAGGAGTCGCCCAGTTGGAACGAAGATCAACTTATATATACAGGACATATATCAGGCGTGTTGATTAGGAAAAAATAGGTTTAATATTGCGCGGTAAATGGATTTTTTTGTTACTATTTTGCTGATATATTTCTATTTTAACTGATTGTAGCGTAGGGCTACTCGACTCCCGCGGGAAAGCGAGACAGACGAGACCCTGCACGGAGCGAAGCGGAGGAAGCGGCTCGGCGCTCGCCCGCAGGAAAGCGAGTAGCCCGTAGCGGAAATCAGCCTCTTCGAATGTATAAAAATGGTTAATCAACACACCTGGACATATATTTTAAAAAATGTCACCCGCAACTTTCGGTGATGGGCCATATAAAAAACAGACAACCAATATTAGCTATCAGTTTTTTAATTGGCATCCTATCTTAAAAGCCGTATTTGTAGGAGCGTATAGTAAGGCTGTTGAGCGTTTAAATAGCAAGTCGACTAAATCATTATCTGTGGAGGACAAAACACACAGAGAACGTCCAGTACCTTTCTACAATTGGTTAAAAGAACGTGATAGCCTTCCACAATCAATTAGTAGTAGACTATATAATTTAGAGAACTGGGTAGAATGGTAGGTGGGAGAAATAATGTTATGGAAAAACACTATACTTTTGTAGGGTTTTTGACATCTGTTGGTAGAATATTAAGTTATTGGTATATAATACTATGATATTATGTTTTCTAATATAAAACTGTATAGGGGGGAATAATGAAAAAAATATTTACTGTGTTACTAGCAGCATTCGTATTTGCAGTAGTAAATCCAACAAAATCAGAAGCGAAAGTGATGTATGATGGAGCAGAAGTTGTCAAAGGGCAAACAGGAAAAATGACCTTTAAAAAGACATAAAAGTATATAAGAAAAATCCAAATGGTACGTTTGATTCATTAATGGTTAAGCGAAATAATTTCTTTAAAACGTATGATATTGAAAAATATGATGGCAAAACTTTCTACCAGATGGGGCAATATCGTGTACAAGCAACCGATTTAGTGGTTTTCAAAGAAGTACCAATAAAAATTCGGGCATCTTTCTATAATGATCCATCTTATATTGTTATTAATCGTGATGGTATTTATAATATGGGATATTACGGTTCGTACTTCAAAGAAATTGGTGAATTTGGTCGTGTTGATTTCTTGGATACAAATAACGGACAACTGCTGAGGTATTGCGTGAGCGAAGAAATTGAAGGGAAATGGTGTGATAAGTATCCTGGTACAGATCTTAAAATCACAGAGACAATATATAGAAAAATAACACGTTTTGAGTTAACAAAGGATGCAGAAGGGAAATCCCGTCCATTAAAAGAATCTAAAACTGAAAAAATTATGGAAAAGGGAAGCATTGTTATTTCATGGAGTAATGAAATTAATGGTTATATATACGTATCCAATGAGTTAGAAGAAAGATTCGAAAGTGATGTTTGGATTCCGGTGAATTCACTAAAGCCAGTTGGAGATAAGAGATAGATTAAGAATTATATAAAGCCCTCTTATTTATTTGATAAGGGGGCTATTTTTTATGGTTGATTGACATGTGGATAGGATGTTTGTCTATGTCTTGGGCTTAGCTGAATAAAATATATAAAGACCATTGTGGAAGGCAAAATAAAAAGGACTGTGGAATTAATCCCAATCCTAATTAAACTTGCCCCCAGCAACGTCTTTTTTTATAAACCGTATTCATTCAATGTTGAAAATAGCCAAAAACCTTGAAATACATAGCTATAATAACACTACAAAAAAAGAAGAGCCAGACTAAACAATGTCTGACTCCATACGTACATAACCTTTTAACTCATCGTAAAGCTCTAACGTAAATGAGTTGGAATCTGCTTGAGGGCTAACTCCTTTTTGAACAAATACTAGGAATTCATCAATCGCTTTTTTGGCACCTTCTACTTCAACCTCAATTTGATCTTCAGCATTTAGTTTGCAATATCCTTTTAATCCTAGTTCGATCGCTTTTTGTTTAATGAAAAAACGGTAGCCAGTTCCATAAACATCTCCGAAAAATTTAATTAATGCTCGCTTCTTCAAGCTAAAACCTCCTACTAGATAAGAGTGAAGAAATCACCCTGTACTTAGTGCATAACACGTTCTTTTTCTAAGAATAAAATTAAATTATTGATAAAGTAGAGAACTTGCTTAGAAGCTTGGTCTACTTCTTTTAAATGAATTTCTGCCTGTTGAATTTTACCAGCCTTGTGAGCCTCTGCTGCTAATTTTGCAGATTCGTGAACACGTTTATGATAAGCGTCTAATTCACGATAGTCTTGTAAGTGTCCGAAACGTTCTACAGAGCGTTGAGATGAATACCATTTACCAAGACGACATTCTTTATGAGAAGATACATCACTTGGCTCTACGTGTTCAAGGCCAAGGAACATATTATAAATTCGCCATTTCCATAAAATATGATCAGCCTTTGATAATTGTAAAAGTGCGATAGATGATAGCTGAACATTATTATTCGCAATAATATCATTGCGGAAACGATTAATTTCCTTCCCTAATAAGTGAATATCGCTAGAAGTGTTATGGCTATAGTCACGAATATCATCCTGAAGGCTAGAAATTTCAATCATTCTTGCTGAAACTTCGTCTATCGCTGCTGCTTGTTCTTGTGAGATTGCTGCTGTATTTGTGACATCCATATTAATACCTTCAATGGCACTAACAATTGCGTTTAATAATGGTAACGATTCTTTAGCCTCCACGGTTGCTTCTTTAATAATCTCTGTTGTTTCTGTAATGGAGTTTGATACATCATTCGAATAACTTTGTAAATGATGGACATTTGTAGTTACCTCACTAAGTGCCGATACAGTTCCCTCAGCAAGTTTACGAACTTCCTGTGCAACTACAGCAAAACCTTTGCCATGTTCACCTGCACGAGCAGCCTCAATAGAAGCGTTCAAAGCAAGTAAATTCGTTTGATCAGCAATTTGGTTAATTAACGTTACAACATGTTCAATATCATTCACACGCTTTTGTAATTCTGAAAAGGACTCAACAATACTTGTAAATGTCTCTTCTGTTTTAAAGATTTCAGATAGGGCATGTTCAATTGCATTTTTACCTTGTACAGCGTGATCTACAGATTCAGTTGTTTTTTCAGAAATACGTGAAGACATTTTAGCAACTTCATTAATAGAAGCAGCAATTTCTTCCGTTGCGGCAGTAGAGGATTGTATTTCTTCATTTTGTTTATCTAAATTAAATACTAAATCTTTCATATACATGATTTTAGCGTTAACATCCATTAAGGAAGAAACTTCAGCAACGACATTTTCAATAATTCGTTCCGTTAATACTTCAACAAGTAATTCCTGATCGACATTGACAGCTGATTGGAAAGATTTCATATATTCAAAAGCTTTATAGGGTTTTAAACCGAAATTATGTAATATGTATGTAGTAATGTAAAATGCAAATTGATTGAATACGACAATTAGTTTACCAGGCTCGTATTGATTTTTTCGGAATAAGTTGAAAAATTTAACGGTTTCATCCACATAGTCATCATTACGAGTACCTAAGAAAAATTGCGTTAAGTATCGATTAATATATTCTTCACTAATCGTTAGCTTAGAGGTTGGGGAAATTTCACTTAGATAATTATGAAAAATTGCATTCATAGAAGGTGTGATATCTTTTAACTTATTGTAGAGAGTTTTTAAATTTTCCTCATCTTGAGAATTAAAATGGTTAAATGCTAGTGTTTTATTGAAACGGCCTGTTGCATTTAAATTTGTGCCACGCTTTAATAATTCCTCGAGCTCGGCTTTAGGTCGAATACTTGAAAACATAAAAAAATACCTCCCGAAAATAATGAATAATAAGGCAATAATAGCATATTTCGGGGTGTTTTAATAGACATTTCAGGTGTCTTTGCTAAAATGAAAATATCTTATTACAGCAGGGAATGTGGCAAATATGTATACAATTATTTACATGAAAGCTGATTATGAGCCTTGGTGGAAATTCGAAGGCTGGGAGACTTTTATTCAAACAAATGAAACATTTGAAACGGTAGAGCAATTTGAGTTGGCATTACAAAGTAAGTTACAGCACTTCCGATTAACATATGACAATGAGGCAACTAAAGAAGGGAGATTTTGGGCCTTTTGGTCAGAGGATGAAAGTGTTTTTTGCGAAGCCTGTGATGATGATGTGCAAATATATCACGGTATTATCGCTACCAAATCTGAGGAATTGAAATAAAATTTTGAAATTATTAAAAAAAACATTTTTCTTTATTTGACAAAATTATGAATGATGGTTATACTTAGGTTAACAATTTAATTGCTTCACCGGAAACATGAATTCACATATTACAAAAAGTGATCGCGTTAGTTCGGTACTCTTTGTAATATGTGAATTTTTTTCAATCGCTGAAGAAATTACATATTGTTCACTTTTATTTTTTGGAGGTTTTTTTAAATGAAACAAGGTACAGTAAAATGGTTTAACTCAGAAAAAGGTTTTGGATTCATCGAAGTTGAAGGTGAAAACGACGTATTCGTACACTTCTCAGCTATCCAAGGCGAAGGTTTCAAAACTCTTGACGAAGGTCAAAAAGTGGAATTCGAAGTTGTAGATGGCAACCGCGGACCACAAGCTGCTAACGTAACTAAACTTTAATTCTCAGTAATTAAAATTACTTTCGTTAAACCTAAGACATCCTATTTATTTAGGATGTCTTTTTTTGCATTCTTTGAACGTTAAAGGATTAGAAATCTCTAATTTTGGTTAAAAGTATAAAGATGTCGTTCACCGGATGTGTGAGAAGAGCCGCATTATGCTCGTAGAAACAAAAGAGATTCGAACAAATGGAAAGAACATTAAAGGGAAGAGAAGTAGCAAGTATGTTTGAGGAAGCCTCGTATTGTGCCTTACCGTAATATTTGATGTAGAATCAAGGAAGTAAAGGAGGATTAACACATGAATACATCTACAGAAATTCCTAGTGAACAGGAACAGCAAGATTTCTATAAAAAGCTACGTGCTAAATTGGAATCTTTTCTCACATCAAAATCGGGGAAGAAAAGTAAATTCACTCAATATTTAATGTTTGTGCCGGATTTATTTCACTTATTAATAAAACTCTTACAGATCCTAAAATCGATAAGAAAAGTCGTACTTTAATAGGTGCTTCAATAGCATATTTTATAATGCCAATTGATTTTTTACCAGAAGGGTTTCTAGGCTTTGGTGGATATTTAGATGATCTTGTTATTGCAACCTTCGTTGTTGATACCGTTATGAATAAATTAGGATCAGACGTTATTGAAAAGCACTGGACTGGAGACGACAAACTTTTAAACGTCCTTCAAAAAATTGCTGAAGTCAGTGATAAGGTTACAAATAAAATCCCGGTAAAATCAGTTTTAGCCCAATTTATTAAACATGAAAGCAAAGGTGACAAATAATTTTATTATGTAAACTAAAATAAAGCTGCTCGTCCGCTCTAAGTAGAGGACAAGCGCTTTTTTTATTTTAATATCCGATTTAAAACTTGAACAGGAACAAACAAGCCGACACGCCCATATGGCTCTTTTTTCATCGTTGCAAAGACGATTCCGATAACCTCACCATCAGCATTTATGACGGGGCTCCCACTATTTCCTCGATACACAGGGGCATCCATCATCATAACAGGTTCCTGCCAATCCTCAAGATATGTTGATTCAAGCAAAGTTCCTTCATTAGCAATGCCCGTAAAGGCTAGTGGATTGCCAATGAAATAGACATGCTCATTTTTACTATAGCTAGGATCTTCTGCGAGTGGAAGGGATGGTAGCTCATCACCGGATACTCGCAACAACGCTAAATCAACATCTGGGAAGCTTTGTAGTAATTCAGCTTCCATTAATCCCTCATCAGGAAAAATGACTAATAATTTTTGACCATCTTCTACAACGTGTGCATTCGTAACGATAAGTCCATCTGGAGAAATGGCAAATCCAGTGCCTTTACTAGAGCCTGTAGAGACCTCAACCACAGCCTTTTTATATGTTTTTATATCTTCTTGCGCTGATAGTCGTGCAGACACCTTTAAAAATTCAATAGCTGGGATAGAGTAAATTTGAAAGATAAGTGCAAATGTATTCAAAAATAACACAAATGCCATACTCCAGACAATCCACTTTACAATCGGTTTTTGCTTCTTTGGCTTTTTATCTTGCTGACGTTCTTCTTGTTCTTGTGCTAACGCCTTTTGCTGTTCAGCGAGGACAAGCTCAATGAATTCTTCTTCCGACAATTCTTCATCTGTTGTTGATCTATGTATATCATTCATAAAACTACCTCCTAACTCAAAATGAAAGACGCCCAAGCAGGACGCCGTGAAGTAATTCTTATTCAATTTTTTGTAGGGTCGAGGTAATGACAAAAGGTTCCTTATTAGTTGTTGTCACCATCGTGTCCTCTATACGGATAAGACCAATACTTCTTGCAAAATATTTCGTCGTCGTCATTGTATCCTCTGAGCGTGTTAGCTGTATAACATCATGATACATAGTTGTCCCAGTAGTGATAGAAGCCGTCGTCGATTGAATAGTCCAACCATTAAAGCTATTTCCTACTTTTAAAGGTTTTTGTAAAATTGTTTCAATAACTGGAAAGGTGGCAGCTTCTTGTGCTGTAGGGAGGCTGGGTTTAGCATTTACAGCTTCCTTATAGACAAGCTCAATCGCTAAATCTGAAATCCGGTACACCTTTAAAAGTGTGACACCGCCGTTATCTTCCACTTGCGCGATATGATGTGCATCGATATAAGTTGTGTGGAGTGTGAAACTAGCAAATTCATTGCCTTCACCTTGAAAAGAAGCAGTTGAACCATCCGGTGGGAAAAAGGATGCGAGTTCACTTTCGTTTGTTGGTTGTTCAACAGGGTGTTTGACTTCAGTTGTATTGTCCACACCTGGCACTGTTCGGTTTTCTTCACTACAGCCAAAAAGCAATATTGCAAGAGAAAGTATGACTACATTAAGTCTCATATACAAACTCCTTCAGCTATTTTCTATCATTATACGCGAAGTCCATAGGTTATACGAATGTTATGAAAACCAGTTTTCTAGAAAGGTAATCTGTTTATCGGTCGCATCGACGCGAACTCGTAAGCCGATGGGCATGGCATGAAGTGGATGCGTGTGGCAGCAATCGACATCAGCGATAATAGGGATAGCACATCCATCGAGCTGCTCAAGCAACACATCATAAGGCTTTCTGCCAGAACCTAAATCATCATATTGTTCATGTTTACCTAAAATAATCGCAGAAGCTTTGTCAAATAGGCCGTGTAGTTTTAACATCGCAAAGTTTTTCTCAACAACAGCAATGGTTTTGGATGTATCTTCAAGTAGTAAAATGTCTCCCTCATTAATGTGAGGGAAATAAGGTGTTCCAATAAAGCCGTACATCGTATTAATATTTCCACCTATTAAACGACCTTCAGCTATACCAGGTTGTACAGTAATCCATGAATTGTGATGCTGCGTTTTTTCAGTCGTTTTTTCTAACCAATTTAGGCGATCATCTGTCCAAATAGGTGGGATTGGCATGTTGTAGGGAATCGATAATGAATGTAAAAACAAATCTTTAAAATATTGCTCTGTATAATGGACAAAAGGCGGAAATTCACCAAAGGTAGAAGCAACAGAAGGTCCATAAAAGACAGGAACTCCAGTCTTTGCATACATGGCAAGAAGTATAGCGGTAACATCAGATAACCCAACAAGTATTTTGGGGTCCTGCTGAAAGGCTTGGTAGTCTAGATATGGCAGCATACTATTGGCGTTCGTACCACCCATTGTTGGTAAGATCATTTTGATGTTGGGATCACGCAGTAGGGCATTAAGTTCTTCTGCTCGTTCTTTCGGTGTACCGGAGCGGTAAAAGTCTTGTTTTCCAGTTAACGAACCTTCTTTTATTGTAAAGCCGAGTGCTTGCAGACGTTCTTTGCCTCGTTCATAGCGAGCTTTTGCAGTAACTGTAGCTGGTTTGGAAGGCGAATAAATACCAATTGTATCGCCTTTTTTTAATGGGGAAAACATAAAATACCTCTTTCTATTTAATATCAAATGCTATTATACATGATTTTACAATTTAAAGAGTCGTATACTTGATTTCATGAAAGTCATGTAAAAAGTAACTGAATTGAATAGGTATAACAGAATAAAAGATAATAATATTATGTAAACTAAATGCCAGAAACTTGTAAGATAGTTTCTTATTTAATATGATAGAAATGAACTTACGAAAATGGGAGGCGTTTTATATGTATCGACAAGTAGACGATTTTCTAAATGATTGGTCAGCATCAGCACAAGGCACGATTCAAGTACTAAAAGCCGTAACAGATGAAAAGCTAGAGCAAAGCATCGTGGAAGGTCACAGCACACTTGGCTGGTTAGGCTGGCATTTAGTTGGTGCTGCTGGTTATTTCAGTTACTTAGCAGGTTTAAAGGTGCCAATGATACGTCAAGAAGATCCTATCCCATCAACAGCTGCTGAAATTGTAGCTACTTACGAAAACCTAGCAAACAGTGTGAAAGAGGAAGCGGCAAAGCTATCAGATGAAGACTTACAAGAGGAAGTTAAGGGTTTCACTGGACCAATAGCTAGAGGTGCGTTATTACGTGTACTAATCGATCATCAAACCCATCATCGTGGACAAATGACAGTGCTCCTACGTCAAGCAGGTTTACCAGTACCAGGCGTATTGGGACCAACGAAGGAAATGCAATAGTTTTAATGCAGCAGATAAACAGTTATCTGCTGCATTTTTTTATGGTGTGCCCGGTATGCGTATGAACTGTAGGGGGCAATTCCCGAGCCCTGAAGACAGAAAGAAGTAGAGGTTTGCCAAGAGCAAGGTGAAACAATTAGCTTAATACCATATTCAATTTTCAGCTTCTCAGTTTGTGTATGAGATTCAAGTGTAAATAGATTGACTAGTAGATTCGATATATTTCATAAACGTTCACCTATTTTATATAAATTCTATAAGACGGTATTATATTTCCTTAAATATTGATTCTTCTTCCTATTCGATATAAGTATAGTGTTCAGTTTGGGTTTAGGATGTATAGATTACTTTATAGGAAAAAACACTCTATATTAGCTATTTCTCGTATATGCTTTTTACGAAATATGATGCAACTAGCAACAATCTTTACTGTGCGAAAGCGAAGCGACAGCAACAAATCTTTACTGTGCGAAAGCGAAGCGACAGCAACATATTTCTAAAAAACGAGAAGGGAAAGATGTAAAATGAAAAAACTATTATTAGGTTGTGTCGTGGCATCCTCTTTGGCTATTCCCAATTTAGCTTTTGCTGCTAATTCAAGTGAAAGTATTGAAACGAGTACAGACAATGAAGCGACGATTCCTGCATACATGGCTCCTGGAACAGTGATTAAATTTAATGAACAGGAAGAATCTGTTGTTTTGAGAGAAGGAGATAAAAAAGCAAGTTTACCGCAATCTAGACTTTATGAAGACGAATCAGATTTGCCAGTTATAAAACCAGGTATGACGGTGGTCTATGATGCTTTAGGTGCACCAATAGTAGTTGTTCCAGAAAGTAGAGAATCCATTAATGTTGAAATGAAAGAAATTAATCCAGTACAAGAAATACCTCGTGCCGCAAAAACAGAGTCGGGTAAAGTTTCTTGGTATGATATTTGGGCAGAAAGTAATACAGCATCTGGTGAAAAAGCGGATGATGGTGCAGCTCATAAAACAATAGCTTTTAAAACATCTGTTTCTGTAAAAAGTAACGATAATTCAAAAACTACAACAGTTAGAATTTTAGATAGAGGACCGTATGTAAAAGGAAGAATTTTAGATATGTCTAAACAAACATTTGGTAAACTACATCCTATAAGTAAGGGGGTATTTAACGGTACGATTAGTTGGAATGGTTAATAATTCTTTCTAAATTATCTATTTTTATGGTTATGAAAATTCAGTTTACACAATCTTTTTTTTTGTAAACTAATTTTTCAGTGATTCTGATTGAAATTAGATTCTTCTTAATTTGGGGAAATAGATCTATATAAATTTAATAAATAACGGAGTTTCTTATCAACATAATATGTAGTATTTTGATGATTATTGATATGTAATAATGCAACTTCTAAAATAACTTCGCAAAGGATGAAGTGCATAATGTATGGAATTGTTTGTAGATGCAAGAAAACAATGGGTGCTACTGTTATCATTTTTTTATCGTTACTATTAGTTTTGTTTGGATGTCAAAAGAAAGAAGATGCAAGCACAAATTTTGATGAAAATGAAGAACTCATTGTGTCTGTATTTGATATTGATGGCAAGAGTAGTGTTGTGGAGGTAAATGCTGAAAAAAATGTAGTAAATGAATTAATTAATAATGAAGCGGTTTGGTTACATGCAACACTTTCAGGCAATAAACAATATCTTGCCTATACAAGTGCAAAAGGTGAAGGACCTTGGGAGATTTATTTATTAGACAAAAATGATAAAAAAACTTACCAAGTTACAAATGATACTTTAGGACAACTTATTCCTAGATTTGGTGATAAGGAAGGCAACACCATTTACAGTGAAATAATAGGGGCTACTTTCCCTGTCTCTAAAATTGCGAAAGTAGATGTGCAAAAGAAGAATTTTATTGTATTTGATACTGAACAACCTGACCGTGCCGTAGAAATGTATGATGTTACTAAAGACAAAATTATTGGTGCATTTGTCTCTGAGGAAGAGAATACGACAAGAAGGACGGCTGCGAATGAAGCTGGTGAACCTTTAGGGCAAATTGTCTATTCAATATATGAAATGAATTTAGATGGCTCCGACATGAATTTGGTAACGAAAATAAAAGCCATCAATATTGATTCGATGGCATATGGATCAAGTGGGAATTCTGTTATTCTTGGAGGGGAAAATATAAATGAAGATGAAGGAAGCGGCATTTATCAGTTATCTCTTACAGACAAAACATTAACTACTATATTAACAGATCAAATGATTAAAGAAAGTAAGAATCCAATATTATCAGAGATTGGTCAAAGAAGGCTAGCGGTATTGTCAAAAAATGAGCGATTTATTTATTTTTCGGGTATACCTAAAGATGCAGAAGATATTAGTTTTGACGGTATTATTTCTAAAATACAGTGGATCTATAAGTATGACTTGAATAGTAAAGAAATAACAACAGCATATGAGTATAAAAAACCAGCCTTTATTACGGATATGACGGTTTCCTATTAGAGTATGCAGTTGGTTCTGTCAAACAATACCCATTCTTTCGTTTGTATGCAGGTTGTTTCTTCAGTGTTGAGTGAAACGTCTATAGAAAGTGAAATCCTCACCCTACAAGCCATTGGTTTCCTTTGAACCCATATATTTCGATCGAAAAGAATGTATGTTCTTTTTAACCTTTTGATAAATAAAAGTTACTAGATGTATTATAGATGCATGAGTATACCTCGGTTAAAACAATATAATTGAGAGTTGGAGAGGACTTGTCTAACCATGAGACAAAGAAAAACACCTTTCATTGAATAACGGGTATTGAAACCTGAAATAATCAATGAGGAGGTGTTTTTCTATGGATGAGAGAGGTAGGCTAATGATTAGCCTCCTACTCGATAGTGCTAGCAAGGGGCATTGTCAATAATAGCTTTATTCAAAGCTATTATTTGAAGTGGAAGATAGCGCATTCATCAACGCTTTTTTATAGCGAAATGAATAATGACAAATCGTCCCGTTTTTCATTGTAATAGTTCGATAGGTTGAATTAATCTTTTGAATATGTTGCAAATTAACAATATACCCGCGATGGCATCGGAAAAATCGGTCATCCAATTGCTGCTCAATATCTGTTAAATTACTGAAAAATTCATAGACACCTGATTTCTCCTTCAGCTCAATTTTATGCGCATTTGGTGACGTCGCGAAGTAATAGATATCATGAAAAGGAATGATTTTAGTATATTCTCCTATTTTCACTTGGAAGGACACATCTATCTTTTGAGCATGTATATTTTGATGGTGTTGATAAGCAATATGCAAAGTATCAATTAAATTTTTAGCTACATTTGGCTCATTTTTCACGATAAAATCTAATGCTGCTACTTTGTAAGTAAAGGTTAACTTTAATTTGTCCGAATAGGTGGTAATAAAGATAATGGTTGCCAAAGGATCTTTACTGCGTATAGCATTCGCCAGCTCCAAACCATTTATTTTATGCTGAAGCTCAATATCCAATAAAAAGCAATCTGCTCGGTGCTCCTTTAAGTAGGCTAATACCTCAGACGGATTAGAAGCAATTAAAACAATCTCAATATCCTTGAATTGAAATAAAAAAGAGTGAACAATGGTTGATTGTAAAAATTTCCGTTGACGTGCATCGTCCTCACAAATAACAATTTTCATAATAAACACTCCCTAAAAGATTTGTAGCTCCTGTATAAAATGATTCTTTTCGATGCGTGTGTTTAATGTCACATTAGGATAATTCTGTAGAATTCCTCTCACATTAGCTAAACCAATCCCACGCATGTCTCCTTTAGAAGAAGATTGATACTCAAAGATAGTCGAAATATTAAAGTTAGCATCCTGTAATGGATTGTCAATAACGATAACGACAGATTGTTCACGTGAGGGAAGAATGGCAATACGCACGACCGAATCGGCTATAGCAACACTTGCTTCAATAGCATTATCAATCAAAATACCTAGCACCCTCGTTAAATCAATAAGGCTCATATGAACAGATGTAATCGTATGTGGAATTTCCATCGTGATTTTTTGCTGTAAACGATTCGCAAGCAACAACTTAGAGGATAATAAGCCTTTTAGCTCGACAATTTGTAAATTTTCCAATGTACCTATCATTTTACTTTGGAATAAGGTCTGCTGCTCCAGCTGCATAATATCTGAATAAAAATATTGCTTTAATCCCTGTAAATCCTTATCCTCAATATAATTTTGCAGAGACATTAAAATATTTATATAATCGTGGCGAAACTTTTGCATATCTGTATTCACTTGTTCTAATACCTGCATATATTCAAAAAACTGCTGCTGTGCCACTTCTTTTTGCTGAATCGCCTGTATTTTGTTGAGATTTGTAACGAGTAAACTAACGGCAAGTACAATCAATAAGACGTAAGTGATTTGAATAAAGAAATTTACAGTCGTCAATGTCTTATTATCTTGCACCCCTAAAAAGAACATATTTAGGTAAAACATTCCGAGTGTTAGTGTCCCGATAAAAATTAGAAATAGCTGCATTTTCGAGGACAAACACAGTGAAGACAACTTCTTTTTCACAATAGTTTTATAAATGATAATAAGGGATACAAAGCATATTATAAACAAAAGCGTTTCTAGTAGAGTTGAATTAATAGCAAATTGACTATTGATAAGCAATGCTAGATTATTTGAAAAAACCGTAAGTATTAGAACAACAATAACATCAAAAAAAGCAATTATTCTCCTTTTGAACGAGTAAAATAGAAAACTAGCTGCAATAACGAAATAGCCAATAGCAATAATCATTGAAGTATATGAGAACAGGAAGTAAAAAGGAGCTATAACAAAAGTAATAGATTGAAAAAGCATTATAATACTTGGGCGAATAGGTAGGAGATAGAACAATGTCCCGAGAATAAGAGTAGCATCTCTAAATATGTAAAAAAGCATAATGGACTATCCTTTATATAAAGGATGTTCTTTTTTTGATTTTTCAGGTAATTCTACTCCGTAACCTAGCATTCTACAAACATAGACCATATCATTTTTGGTGATAGACATAATAATAGATGAGCTATTTTTGATAAACACTTCAAGATAATTCATGTAAAACAGCCTCCCTTTTTCGAATCCAGCCTCCACTCCTCGTTCGGAAAATCTGTAAGACATATAAAAAGATGAACATTCTATTTCATAAACGTACACCTTTCCTTCTTATTCTACATAAACTTCGTTAAAAATGTGAATAATTTTCTCGAAATGTCGAATTTTATTCCTACTCGTTAAAATGAAAACGAGAGTCGATATTTTGGAAAAATCACTTTATTTTTAGGAAGAATTCTCCTATATAAGCTGCTTTTAGCGTACTCTCATCATAATAATATCTAGTGTTTTGATTGTTATTGATACTTAATAATTCAAATATCCAAAATAACATTGGTAAAGGATTAATCGCATATGTATGAATTAGTTTGTAAGTGCAAAAAATTAACTATAATTTTTTTATCTTTAGTAGTTGTTCTGTTTGGATGTCAAAAAAAAGAAGAAGACAGTACGCCTATTAACAATAGCGAAGAGCTCATTATTTCGATATTTGATAATGAAGGTAAAGGTAGTATTGTGGAAGTAAATGCTGAAAAAAATATAGAAAAAGAGTTAGTCAATAATGAAGCTGTTTGGTTGGACGGGAAGCTTTCAGATAATAAGCAATATCTTGTCTATACTAGTGCTAGAGGGGATGGACCATGGGATATTTATTTATTGGATATAAACAATAATAAAGAATATCAAGTCACGAATGATACTTTAGGACAACTTAACCCTAGATTTGGTGATAAGGAAGGTAAAACAATCTATAGCGAAATAATAGGATCAACATTTCCTGTTTCAAAGATCGCAAAAGTAGAAGTGCAAAAGAAAGATTTCACAATATTTGATACTAAACAATCTGATCGTGCTGTAGAAATGTATGACATTTCAAAAAACAAAATCATTGGAGCATTTGTTTCTGAGAAAGAGAACACGGCAAGATGGAGAAAAGCAAATGAAAATGAAGGAAATATAGAGCAAATTTTATATTCAATATATGAAATGAATTTAGATGGATCGAACATGAATTTGATAACTAGTGTAAAAGCTATCAATATTGATTCTATCGCTTTTGGACCTGATGGTAATTCCATAATCCTTGGAGGGGAGAATGTAAATAATGATGAAGGAAGTGGTATTTATAAGTTATCTCTTAAAAACAAAACATTAACAACCATATTAACAGATCAAATGATTAAAAAAAGTAAGAATCCTATATTATCAGAGATTGGCCAAAGAAGGCTAGCAGTACTATCCAAAAATGAACGGTTCATTTATTTTTCGGGTATACCTAAAAATGGAGATGAAGTTAATTTTGAAGGTATAACTTCTAAAATACGTTGTATCTATAAATATGATTTAGTTGATAAAGAAATTAAAAAAGTCTATGAAAATAAAAAACCAGCTATTATTACAGATTTGACAGTTACATATTAATGTCCAAAATGCACATGTATGATTAAAATCAAAAATATTCATACATAGGGAATACTGTCAGATTTTTATGTTTAAACAAACAAGTATTTAAATAAAGTATACAAAAAATACTCTCCTCAACGTAATGGGAGAGTATTTTTATATAGGAATGAATTAGCTTAAGCTCTTTCCACTCCAGGAGTACATGACTAAATTGAATTTTAGTTGTGTACATTTTTATTTTCTTGAAAATTTTCGAGCAACTATTGCTAGTAAAGATTATAATGCATTCTTATTACTAATGGTAATATATTTACATTTATATGTATTTCATTTAGAATATTTAGAAATAAAAGTAAATAGATTTATGAGAGTTAGAGAGTAATTGCTTGCTGCAGGATTACGATGAAACTTCCTCAAAAGTGGAAGGACTGAGAAGATCTTAACGAGAGGTGATGAAGATGAAAATTAGAGAAGCAACAATGCAAGATGCACAAGGTATTGGAAAAGTCCATGTTGACAGTTGGAGAACGACATATAAAGATATTATTCCTGATTCTTTCTTAAATAATCTTTCTTATGAACAGAGAACAGAACTATGGAAAAAGAATATTACAATAAAAGATAATTACGTGCTAGTAGTAGAAAACGAACTTGGAGAAATAATTGGCTTTGCTACTGCTTCGAATAAAGAAACAAATGACGTGCCCTATTCAAGTGACTTAACTTCCATCTATCTTTTAGAGGAGTGTCAAGGTAAAGGAATCGGAAAACAGCTATTAAAAGAATTATTCATCTTTTTTAAGAAGAAGAATCATCAATCCATATTTGTCGAGGTATTGGCAGAAAATAAAACACGTTATTTCTATGAATATTATGGAGCGGAATATGTGAAAACGGTGCAAATTAATATTGGTGGAAAAGTTTTAGAAGAATTTGTTTATGTGTGGAAAAATATTGATAAGGTTTTAGAAACACTAGAATAAAGGGGTTTGTCATTTATTCATTTTGTTATATTCCCCTATATGGCGGGGAATATAACAATTATTTAAACATGGAGATTCCCTTTTCTAATAACAAGCCATCTAAAAATATTGAAATGAATCTTTTACTTTCTTGCAATAGGTCAAAATCTTTTCTAAAGACTAACCAATCATATAACGTCCCTCGCATACAACGAGAGATGTAAATCGCAATTTGCTCTACATCTGTTTGTTCGGATAATTCACCATCATTTATAGCTTTTTGGACAAATGTGTGCAGGATTTTATACAATTTACGTTCGGAATTGGTAAAGAAATTTTCTTCATTTTCAATTAAGCCGCTTTTGTAAACGGAACGCATTAAATCCATTCCTAAATCTTCTTTTAAATACTTCATTTGTGCCTCAATTAATGAAATAACCTTTTCCTTAAAGCAAAGATTTGCTGGCAGTGTCGTTGTAAACTCCTCATAAAAAGAATCAATTTCTTTGAATTTCTCTAAAAAGATATCGTACTTAGAAGAGAAATGTCCGTAAAATGCCCCTTTTGAGCTTTTGCTTTCTTGAACAATTTCATCAACAGTTACTTGATCGAAGCCTTTCTTTTGGAATAATTTAAGTGCTGTTTCGTATATATGTTTTTTTGTTGCTAGCGCTTGTTGTTGTCTTGTCTTTTTCATTTCCGCTTCACCTAATTTCTATCAATTTCGCCTTGGCTTAATTGTAGCTGACGCTTCGCTTTCGCTATAAAAAACATTTGTTGTTGCTGACGCTACGCTTTCGCACAGATAAAACAATTGCTGTCGCTACGTTCGCACTACGCTTTCGCACAGATAAACAATGCGTCCGGATTTTGAATTGTGCCTGCACAATTCATTCCTTTCAAAATCTGCTACTTAACTTTACCATAATCCTCGATTTCGTCATAAAGTTATTTTCTAAATTATCAGAAAAATATTGACAATTAATTGTCTGTCCAATTAATATACAGACTATAGTCTATGAAACTATTTCAAAAGGGGTGTATATCATGGATTTAATCGGAAATAGAACATTGCGTTCTGTTGTAAGGGAGAGAGCTGAGCTACAGCCTGAAAAAAGCTTTCTTCATTTTGAAGATAAAAATGGAGAACTTTTCGAAAAAAATTATGGGGATTTTTTTCAAGAGGTTAGACGTTTCAGTAATGCACTACTTAAGCTTGGCATAAAAAAAGGGGACCATGTTGTACTACATTTACCAAACAACATGGAATTTTTTACAGCATGGTTTGCTCTTGCTGAAATTGGGGGCATTATGGTGCCAACTAACATTTTATCACCAGCGGATGAGATGAAGTATATTATTACACATTGTGAAGCAGTCCTTATTATTACGGAAGCGGACTTTTTCGAAAAGTTTGTCAGTATTAAATGTGAAACACCGACAATACAAAATATTATTTTAACGAGACAACAAAGTAAGCTTAAGGGTGTTTTAAATTTCTCTGAGCTCATTAAAAATGAAAGCGATCACAATGACCATTTCCCAACAGTGTTATCAGAAGACGTTGTGGCATTGCTTTATACATCTGGGACAACATCTAAACCAAAAGGTGTTCAAATTACACATGCCAACTATATTTTCACAGGTGAGTTAATGGCTCATACCATTGCTTTAACACCTGAGGATCGAACATTTATTGTCTTACCGCTTTTCCATGGAAATGCACAATATTACTCAACGATGTCTGCCATCATGGTAGGAGCAAGTATTGCAGTTACGGAGAAATTTAGTGCATCGCGTTATTTTAAGCAAGCAAAGACGTTAGGTGGAACAGTTGGTTCATTATTTGCTGCACCTATTCGGATGATTTTAGCGAAAGATTATGAAGAGGAGGCAAAGGATAATCCGTTACGACTTGTCCTTTTTGCACAAGCGGTAACCGAACAACAGCTTGTTCAATTTGAAGAACAATTTGATGTGAAATTATTGCATCTATATGGTTTGACTGAAACTGTTGGGATCCCACTGATAAATCCTTTATTTGGTATGCGGAAAAATATGAGTATAGGTAGACCAAGCATCGGCTATGAGGTTCAACTTGTTGATGAACATGGATTACCGGTTGGACAATGGGAGATTGGTCAAATCGCCGTAAAAGGGATTCCAGGAAGAACATTAATGAAGGGATACTTAAAAAACGAACAAGCGACAAATGACACACTTAAGGAAAACTGGTTACTAACGGGTGATAATGCACGAATCGATGAAGATGGCTATTTTTATTTTGTCGATCGTTTAAAGGATATGATTAAACGTTCAGGCGAAAATATTGCAGCGCATGAAGTAGAGAGTGTCTTAGCGGAACATCCAGCAGTATTCGAAGCGGCAGTCATCGGTATTCCAGATGAAATGCGAGATGAAGCTATTAAAGCGTATGTCATATTACAGGCCGGTGCTACTGTCAGTGAAGCGGCGTTAATAGAGCATTGTCGAGAACGTCTCGCAAAATTTAAAGTGCCAGATCGTATTGAATTTATGACGGATTTCCCTCGTACACCGGTCGGCAAAATTCAAAAGCATATTTTACGAAACTCGTATTTAATGACAAAAAATTGAATGTTGAAAGAAGGGACTATATGAAAAATGTGAAAATATTATTAGCAAGTTTAGCGGGTTCGATCATTGAGTGGTACGATTTTTATTTGTATGGGACTGCAACGGGATTAGTTTTTACTACATTATTTTTCCCATCGTCAAATCCAGCAATCTCAATTTTAATTGCTTTTGCTACGTTTGGGGCTGGATATGCAGCACGTCCAATAGGCAGTATAATTTTTGGACATATGGGTGACCGTGTCGGTAGAAAAGCCTCGCTCATGCTTACTTTAATAGGGATGGGCGGTAGTTCCTTTTTGATAGGTTTATTACCAACCTACGCACAAGTGGGGTTACTCGCGCCAACGCTTTTAGTTTTTTTGCGACTCATTCAAGGAATTGCCCTTGGGGGAGAATGGGGTGGTGCGGTGTTACTAGCAACAGAATCAGCTACGAAAGGTGTACGCGGTTTTTTTGGTTCCATTCCACAGCTTGGTGTACCCATCGGTTTAGTGTTAGGAACATTTAGTTTCACGCTTATTTCTTCTTTAACGACAGAAGCGCAATTTATGGCCTGGGGATGGCGCTTACCATTTCTTTTTAGCGCTGTTTTAATTGTTTTAGCCATTTGGATTCGAAGCGGAATAGAAGAAACACCTGAATTTAAACGCAAAAAGGACAATGGTGAATTAGCTAAATTACCAATTGTCCAAGTATTTAAATATAACAAAAAAGATATTTTCCGCATTATTGGATTAAAAATTGGAGACGGATTCTTTAATGTATTTTTAATGTCCTTCATTTTAGTGTATGCGACTACGTATATAGGCTATCCAAGGGATGTCGCATTATTGGCTCTGACGATAAGTTGTGCCACAATGATTGTAACGATTCCGCTTGTTGGGTATTTCTCAGATTTTATTGGACGTAAGAAAATTTATATTGGTGGCCTGGTTACGATGTTACTTCTAGCCATTCCATATTTCGTCATGATCCCGATTAATTCAACCTATTTCTTTATTATGCAAGTCGTTTTACTTGGTGTCGTATGGGCAGCTATTTTTGCGACTCAAGGTACGTTTTTCTCTGAATTATTCCCAGCGAATGTTCGATATACAGGGTGATCCTTTGGCTATCAAATCGCTGCAGCCATCGTCGGTTTCGGACCAATGCTATGGACATCTTTAGCAACAGAATATGGGGCATCACCCTATTTATTTGGTCCATTAATGATAGCGGGCCTCCTTCTATCATTGCTACTTGCTGTATTTGCACCTGATACACGGACAATCACTCAATATGAAGAATCTGCTGAGAAAGTACAAGAAGATGAACTTATTTCAGAGGTTCAAGTAGAAGTAGCAACCTCGACAAAGTAGAGGCAACTGACTAATCGCAAAAACATAAAAACAGGGTTCTCCTTTTTGAATAGGAGAACCCTGTTTGTTATTAGTTTAAGCCTTGGCTATCTTTCCACTCTAAGAATTCATCATAAGTTAATAGTTTATCTAAAATTGTGCCGTCTTCACGGATTTCGATGACACGGTTCGCAATTGTTTGGATGAACTGATGGTCATGTGATGTGAAGAGCATCGCACCTTTGAAGCGCATAAGTCCTTCATTTAGTGCTTGAATAGATTCAAGGTCAAGGTGGTTCGTTGGTTCATCTAGTAAAACAACGTTTGCTGTAGCAAGCATCATTTTAGATAGCATACAACGTACTTTTTCTCCCCCTGAAAGTACAGAAGGGGATTTTTTTACTTCCTCACCAGAGAATAACATACGACCTAAGAAGCCGCGTAAGAAGCTTTCTGTTTCATCATCAGGAGAATATTGGCGTAACCATTCCACTAATGATTTCTCTGAACCTTCGAAGTATTTATCGTGATCATTTTCAAAGTAACTTTGAGAAGTTGTTACGCCCCATTTGAACGTACCAGCATCTGCTTTTCTTTCATCCATTAAAATATCAAGAAGAGCCGTTTTGGCCATTGGATTACCAAGTAAAATGATTTTATCTTCTTTATTCATTGAAAAGCGAATATCTTTAAATAGTGTTTCGCCTTCATTGCTTGCTGTAAGACCTTCCACTGTTAACACATCATTACCGATCTCACGTCCAGTTTGGAAGTTAATGAATGGATATTTTCGGCTAGAAGGTTTAATGTCGTCAAGCTCGATTTTATCCAACATTTTCTTACGAGAAGTCGCTTGGCTTGATTTCGAAGCGTTCGCAGAGAAACGAGCAACGAATGCTTGTAGCTCTTTAATCTTTTCTTCTTTCTTCTTGTTTTGGTCTGCCATCATTTTTTGTGCTAATTGGCTAGACTCATACCAGAAGTCATAGTTACCAACATATAATTGGATTTTAGAGAAGTCTAAATCCGCGATATGCGTACACACTTTATTTAAGAAGTGACGGTCATGGGATACGACAATAACTGTATTTTCAAAGTTAATTAAGAATTCTTCTAACCATTGGATTGCTTTTAAGTCAAGGTGGTTGGTAGGCTCATCTAGCAATAGAACGTCTGGTTTACCAAATAGAGCTTGTGCTAATAATACTTTAACTTTGTCAGAACCTTCAAGATCAGCCATTAGCATATAGTGAAGCTCGTCGCCAATTCCTAACCCGTTTAATAATGTTGCTGCTTCTGAGTCAGCTTCCCAACCATTTAGGTCAGCGAATTCACCCTCTAATTCAGCAGCACGCATGCCATCCTCATCAGAAAAGTCTTCTTTTGCGTAGATAGCGTCTTTTTCAGCTTTTACTTCCCAAAGACGTTTGTTCCCCATAACAACTGTATCTAATACATTATATTCATCGTATTCAAAGTGGTTTTGTTTAAGGACTGATAAACGTTCGTCCTTACCCATTGATACATGACCTTCTTGTGCTTCAATTTCACCAGAAAGAATTTTTAAAAATGTTGATTTACCAGCACCATTTGCCCCGATTAAACCGTAGCAGTTCCCTGGTGTGAATTTTATATTTACGTCTTCAAATAGTTTACGATCGCCATAGCGAAGACCTACATTACTTACTTGAATCATGCAAGTTCCTCCTTTTTTTCACAATGTACCTAGTATATCATGAAATATGTTCCATAGTCTATAAACATTATTAAATCAACGTTTGGGGTTCTGAGTTGTTAGATGTTTGAGTGGAATAGGAGAGTGGGGATAAATAAGTTGCGGAAAAAGATAAGATTTTTTAAACGTTTCTGGGGTAAAGAATAGGTAAGTAAATGAAATTGATTTATCACTACTTTATCAGGTATGTTGATTAACCATTTTTATCCACCTTAATTAAATTAGAAGGAACTGATTTCCGCTACGGGCTACTCGCTTTGTCGCTGTCGCGTCGCTTTCGCACAGGGCAAGGCTTCCTGCAAGCGAGCGTCAAGTAGCCCTACGCTACAAGCTCTTCATCATAACATGTGGTTGATTCTTTGATAGAAAGAGCTTGGTTTCGATAAAAACCCAAATAGTTTCGATAAAATGAGATTTTGTTTCGATAAAAACCCAAATAGTTTCGATAAAATGAGATTTTGTTTCGATAAATCTTCAAAGTATTCCTATAAAACGAACGAAAGTAGCTTAGCGATTCTGTTTTGGGGCTCGATACTAAATAGTAACAAGAAAAACCCTTTCATCGATCAATAATAAACCTATTTTTTCCTAATCAACACGCCTACTAATTTATTACCTTTTAACATTTCGTTCAAAGGAAAGATTACGAGCAGCTTAAAAAAGAATACTATGATTTCCAAGATAAAGGTCTGTAATTTTTTTGAACAATTAGAATGAAGTGGGCTCATCACCAAAAGTTGTGGATGACATTTTTTAAAATATATGTGCTGTATATTAGTTGATTGGAGTGGAGGCTGGGCGACTCCTTGGGGATCAGCGTCACAGATGAGACCCTGGAGCGAGCAACGCGAGTGAAGCGGCTCATCGGACGCCCCCAGGAAAGCGCCAAGTCGGAACGGAAATCAACCACACGTTTTGGTGAAGAGCCAGAAAGTGTTTTATGTAAATGCGACAATATTGAATCGGTTGAGCATAAAATTTCATACTAAATGAGAGTTATTTGATAGCATTGTAAAACTTTAAAAATACAAAATTAATAGATAAGGACTGCATCTATATTTTTAGTGCAGTCCGTTTTAATTTTGTCGATTGAAACATAGAGTTTAGTTGATAACATGCCAATATATGCTATAATTTTCCTAAATAAACTCTATCAAACTCTAATATAATAGTAATATTAGCTACTTATTTTATTGGGGGGGTGATTGAATATGAACCAAAAGGAGGATGAAGATATGTATAATGTAATGAGCAAAGAAAAACTTGAAGTAAACAAAGTTTCCGCGTATATAGTCAATGCTCCTGAATGCCATTTCGGAAATTCAATAGACGACAATGTGAAACTTCAAAACCTTCTCACGTTTGCTAACTTAATTCATTACGCTCAACATAATTATTTCCTATTTGAAAATGATATGTTTGCATCTAAAAATGGCATCTTTGTAGAAGATGTTAGAACTCCTTATCATACTAATTTTAATGGATATATGAATTCTTTACAATCATACTCTACCGATTTTACAGAAAATCAGTTGAATTCAATAAACATGAGTATTTCTATATTCAATAAGCTTAGTGCTAAAGAACTTTCTGAGATACAACATGAGTTAGCGACATGGCAAGTTTGTTATGAGAATTTTCTAGTTGGAAAAGGCTATGAGAAAAAACTAGGTAAAATTGATCGCAACAACATTAGATTAGAAGATATTGAAAAGATAAGAAAAATGATCAATAGTTACAATGAAAATAACGAAAAAGATTACTCTTTTGAAAAAGTAAATGGAATTACTTTTTATTATGAGGAGTCTGAAATACCTGTAAGCAAAGAAGATATTTTAGAATACCTTGCATTAGTTTCAGAAAGTGAAGTAAATGGCGAAGACGACACATTCTTTTTAGCATTCGATATTGATCAAGGATTATATCACTATTAGTGTAGGTATCGGTTTTCTTCTCCGATTACCTTTCGCTGACAATGGCGTTCTATCAAATAAGAGAACGTTTTTGGTAATTGGAGAAGAAAACAACTTTTTGTTAATGTTGAATGTAAGTACATCTAGAGGTAAAGAGCATAAGTTACTGTTTGAATCGAATGAAGAGATTATAAAATATAATCCACCTTTTGCTTATAAATCTTTTGTAAAATTTGATGCATTATATAAGGTAGAAAAATGTACAACTTTAAATAAATTCATTTTACGTAGAGGACAATCATTAGATACTGATGAATTAAATAGACTGACCATTCTATACGCAAACTACGCAGAAAATAATGAGGTTATAGAATCTGTTACCACATCAGAAGAGTTGGATAATTATTTATCCATATAACACCAAATGAAAAGAAGAAGTTGAGTGATTATTTCACTTTAATATGGTACCTGTAGTTAGGCCACTTGAAAAAGAGTGTTTTATCTACAGGTATTTTTACTTGAAATTCAAGATATAAGGACAAGGGGACAATATCAGAGGTGAAAATACTTCAAAAGAATCCTAATGTTAAACGTGTTAGCGAAAGGACTATTACATATACTGATGCCTTTAAAAATAAATTTATGGATGAGAATCTATTTGGTAAACTCCCCCGACAAATTTTTATGGAGAACAACTTTGATGTGGATGTTTTAGGGATGAAACAAATTGAACAATCAGCCCATAGGTGAAAAAGCTTATGAAAAGAATGGATTAATTGAGTGAGCTTACTGATTCAAGGAAAATGGGTTCTGGCAGACCATTAAAACGAGAACTTACATCATCCGAAATAATTGAACGACAGGAAGCCAGATTTAAGCTACTAGAGGGGCAAGTAGAAACTCCGAGCGAGCATTCAAGCCTAACTAGGTGTGGCTTTTTATCTGAATGAAATGGTGTGGAATGAGTATTAGATAATCTATTTTAATGGAGGTGATAGAGATTGAACAAGAAGGAGGATGATGAAATGTTAGAAGTCAAAGAAAAAATCGAAGCAAAAAAAGTTAGACTGAGTATTAAAAACATCGAAATTATCAAAGAACTAGCATCAAAACAAGAACCCCTTATAGTGGAAAATGGCATTGCTAAAATAGATTCTTCTCACCCTGATTATGAATTTTGGATGGAGGATTAATTGAGTTATGAAGGTTGGAGATATATACAAGATTGACTTTCCTTTTGAACAAGGACAAGGCAGTAAATATCGTCCTGTCCTTGTTTTTATTCTAATTACTGAAAATTCGGAATTTATTGCTTTGAAAATAATGTCTACTCCAAGATCATTTAATAGAGTTAAAATAGATAACTGGAAAGAAGCTAATTTAAGTAACGAGTCTTATGTCCAATTAGACAATTTTAAAAGAGTTAAGTTTAATAAGAGTTCTAATTATGTTGGCACTTTAAATTTCGATGACTATAATAAAATAGTTTCTGAATTTAATAAGTTCCATGAGCACGTAACTGTTCAGAAATAATATCCATAAGACTTATATTTATACAGAAGCTGTTTTTCCCTTTCATTTGGAAGGGTTTTTTATTTGAAAACATATTCTTACATAAAATAATAAAGAGGGAGGGATTTAGAGTAATTAGCTAGTAGGCATACTTCCTGAAATACCTTAGAAAATAGATTGAAACTATTTACCTCATTTCTACACACTTAAACTTATACATAAACGAGCGGTTCGGAATCAGTTTTTGGCGCTAGCTGATCACTATTTCGGCATACCTGAGTGGTTCGGTGTGACACCCGATCAGTTTTTCGGTATACCCGAGCGGTTCGGAGTGTTACCTGATCAGTTTTTCGGTATACCCGAGCGGATTTGGTCGTTACCCGATCACTTTTTCTCCACCCAAATCCTGCCCCATAAATTCTTCCAAGACAAGCACCCGAAAGTCCTCGATATAGCTAGATGCACAGCACTTTTCTAATTCAATTCTGCGTTAACTCGATAGAACACCATGAAATAGGTTCCTTAGTCTATAAATATTATTGAATCAACGTTTATCGTAAAATTAAGGATTTGTCCTAGTTTCTTGTAAAATGTTACTGAATCCGCCAATTTTGGAAATATTTTATGTATAATGAATGTGAAGGAGGGGAATTTTAACAAAAGTCTGACTGTAGTGGTAAATGGATTGGCTTGTGAAAAATAGCTGAGTTACTTCATTTCGAAATACATATAGTTGTAATTATAAGTATTTTTACATTATTTTCAAGCAGACGCAAAAAGAAAGTTTACAAGATTGTATATAATAGGGAGGATAAAATGAGACTAAAAACAATCGCAGCATTATTCATTATGTTACTTTTAGCATTTAATTTTGAGGTAGCTGATGCGAGCACATTTAAAGAAGTTAAAATTATTACAAGCTCATCAATTGAAGTATATGAAAAACCCGATACGTCCTCTAAAGTAGTAGGAACTGTAACAGAAGGAACACTTGTAACACAAATTAGCGAGGGACATAATGTTTCATTTTCACGTATATCCTATCTAAATAATGATGGGAAAATATTAGAGGGCTATATATCAGATGTTGCACTGGATGATGCTCTTTACGGTATTCAGATAGCTAGTTCTAAAAGTGGTTTGGTAGTGAAACAAACACCATCATTGAAAGGAAAAACAGTTGCGACTCTACAACATAAAATGGTTGTGAAAGACTTCGGTTCAGTTGGAAACGGTTGGTCATTAGTGCAATACGGTAATGTCGTTGGTTATGCGACTTCAAGTTTTATGAGTGAATCAAAACCAACAACTAAATATGTATTAACAGAGGGTCTTGTTGTTAGAAATATCGCTAGTCCTTCTGGAGATAATATCGGAGAACTTTCGAAAAACGAAGAAGTTTTAGTTCATTCTACAATTGCTGGATGGTCATTTGTAACAACTCCACTGTACGGAGGTTATGTACTAGATTCACATTTAACTTCTCAAAATCCGTTTGCTAAAACTAGTAAAGGGTCAAGTAGCTCATCAAAACCTTCAAACGGAAGTAAGTCAAAATATAAAAATTGTACAGAGCTTCGTAAAGATTATCCAAATGGAGTAGGTAGCGATCACCCAGCTTATGAAAAAAAGCATGATCGTGATGACGATGGATGGGCTTGTGAAAGATAGATAAATGCTGGGGCATAACTGGCTAAAACCTTAAAAGCGCGAGAAATCAATTTTAGAAACGTTGATTTCTCGCGTTTTTCTGATGAGTAAAATTTTTTATTCGTTAAAAGTAAAGTTTGAGTAAAAATACCTCACCATTTAATGGAATAGTTAATCTACTTCTAAAACGAAGGCATAGAAAGCGTCGCCATGAGATAAATTCGCTTCCTTTTCATCCATCCACCAAACGCCATAAGAATAATAATAAACTCCAGGTTGTGTAGGCGCGGTAAATCGATTGTCTGTAACGATGACTTCAGTTTCCTTGTTATTACTTATTTGTACAACATGAAATTTATTCGGTTTTGGTTCATAGTCCATCACAAAAGTTATATTTTCACCAGATTTAACTTTTATAGGCTTTTTACCTTCTAATAGTTCAACTGGTCCAGCAGTATCAACGCATTCACTTTTACCATCCCCTTGCCAACAATAAGTACCGAGTTTAGTTTCAAATTTTTTATTATCAATCTCAATATAGGCATTCGGAGGCTTTCCTACTGCCAATTCATTAGTATTTGAACACCCCATTAAGGTAAATCCAAAAAGAGCTACTACATATAAAAAATATTTCTTCATGCAAATCCCTCCTTTATATATAGACGGACTCGTTAATACTAAGTTACAAACAATTTTCATATTTATGGAACTTATGGTTTTTTTATCAGCTCGAACAGTTGCAAAATGTATCCAGATGTATGAAATGAATAATAGTTTTTCAATCAGCACTATTAAATATATGATTTTCTTCGATAAATACTAAGCGTCAAGCCGATAGCAACGCTTCCAAGTAGCATTGGGAAAAGACCATAGCTAATAAATGGGATTGGCATTGACATGAGGGGGACAAGTCCAAAGAGCATCAATATTTGGTATACAATTTGCGTTGTTAAAAAGGCAAGCCCACCTATCATTAATAAACGACCATATTCGTTTTGAATGATGCGTAATGTGTGTGCAATACGATAAATGATGAAGCCAAGAATACCTACAACGATGACACCTGCAATAATCCCATACGTTTGTAAAATCGTGAGTAATACAAAATCAGTATGCGCTCCACCAGCAAACGGTTGATTGCTAGTGCCAAACCAGGCAAGCTGTTTCATCACACTTGAGAGAAGTAATACATTCGGATTATCTTCTAAACCTGGTGTATAGATAGTCTGCATTCGTGAAAGCTGGTACGGTTTTAATGGTGCCAACATTAAGTAGCTGATTAATGCTACAAATAGGAAACTAAATGCTACGGTAACTGTTAGCTTTTGCTTGCGAGAAAAGCTACTAGCATAAAATAATGTCGCTATAATCGCTGTATACGTACATAATAGTGAAATATCTGACAATCGCATGTAGTAGTATGCACCGATAAAATAAAGAATGAGTAGCAACCATAGTGATTTTTTTTGTTTAGCGAAAAACCCAGCAAACGCAATTAAAAAGAGAGGCAACGTCATCCAACCTTTTAGTTCAAGGGGACCTGCTTTAAAAAAGGTCACACCATTAATCATTCCATTACCATTTAAGATAATAAGAAATAAAAGACATGCAAGTACATAAATAAGCGTGGAATAGCGTTCAAGCTTGCGAAAATCGAGTCGCATGAATAAAATCGCCACCGCAATGCCCCCAATAACAATTACGACATTACGGATGATAAAATCTCGTAACGCGAGTTCAGCAGGCAGGAGCGGTAAGAAGCTACACATTGCTGCCAGCACAAATGGAATAACGAGTAGCCAATCGATTTTCGGTTGATGAATCTGATTAAGTGAGACACCGAGATTTGTAGCATTGCCCATTTCATGCACAGCCTGTTGTTCCGCATCAATATCGCTATAGCCCTTTTTCTGCCAAGCCTGCTTTGATTTCGCTAAATGATACGTCAACTCCTTTTCAACAGCATCATGCGCATCCTTGTTACGAATATGTCCCTTAACATGTTGAATAAATTCTTTAATCGTTCGCATAGCACATCTCCTTCAGTAATTGCTGAAGAGAAGGGAGCTTTTCTGTTTCTTTATTAAGTTTTGTCAGCAGTTTAATGCCCTTATGTGAAAGAACATAACGCTTTTCGTTCTCGTGCCACTCGCTTACGACAAGTTGCTGCTGCTCAAGGCGATGCAGCGATGCATAAATCATCCCTTCATTGAAATGAACTACGTCTTTGTTTTTTGTATAAAGTAGTTGTGTAATCTCATAACCTGTGCGCATCGTTTGTAGCAGCGGTAACAGCACCTGATCCGAAAGTTCCTCGTGCATACCTTTGCGCACAGCTTCTCGATGCTTTTCTGTAAATTGCACTTTTTGAAATTGATTTTTCATGGCTTGTTTAAAACGTGTTTCCGTCAAATGGATTCCCTCCTAACGCTTTTTGTAATAAAGCTCGAGCCTTACGAAGTCTTGTTTTCACCGTATTTTTATTCAAAGATAAAATGCTGGCAATCTCCTGAATCGAGTACTCCTCAAAATAATAAAAGTAAATAAGTTCACGATATTTTACGGGGAGTGCCATCACGAGGTCAAACAGCGCATCATCTTCACTATGTTGAACGACCTGTTCTAGTAAATCACCAGTTTCCAATGTTTCCGCTAACACATTTGTTTCGATAACATCGACGTTTTTCTTGTACCAGCTCTTTATATAGTCCTTTGAATGATTGATGGCAATACGCCACAACCATGTCTTCAAACTTGATTTACCCTGGTAGCTTGAAAGGGCCTTATAGCACTTAATAAAAATCTCTTGCGTTAAATCCTCTGCAAGTGCAGCATCATGTACATATGTATAAACAAGCTGTAACACCTCTTGACCATAATCTGTCATAAGCTCTTCGATTACCTGATCTCGTGATAATCCGCTTACTTGCATTGTTTCTTCCATCTTCATCCCTCCTTACCTGTTCATTCATTAGACGATTGCCAAATAGTACCGGTTTTATTTTTGCAAAAATCCAGGTGTGTTGATTAACCATTTTTATCCACCCTAATAAATAGAAGGATCTGATTTCCGCTACGGACTACTCGCTTTGTTGCGAGCGAGTAGCCCTACGCTACAAACTCTTCATCATAAAATGTGGTTGATTTCTTTGATAGAAAGAGTTTGGTTTCGATAAAAGCCCAAATAGTTTCGATAAAATGAGATTTTGTTTCGATAAAAGCTCAAATAGTTTCGATAAAGAGCGATTTAGTTTCGATAAATCTTCAAAGTATTCCTATAAAACGAACGAAAGTAGCTTTAGCGATTCTGTTTTGGGGCTCGACACAAAATAGCAACAAGAAAAACCCTTTCATCGATCAATAATAAACCTATTTTTTCCTAATCAACACGCCTGATAAAAATCACTATTTATTGGATCATCACCAAAAGTTGTGGATGACGTTTTTTTAAATATATGGGCTGTATATTAGTTGACCTTCGTTCCGACTGGGCGACTCCTTGGGGATCAGCGTCGAGGGCACTGAAAAAGTGGTTAGATAAAGGAAGTAGCGAATTTTTTCTCTACTTCCTTTTCTTTTTCATCTATAATTATTAGTATACTGTTCATTTTAGGTGGTGCTTTTTATGCTTTCCAAACAAGAAACGCTTGCTCTTAGTCCTCATATGGCAATCTATGATTTAGTTGTGCCAAAAGATAATATGCTTCGTCAAATGAAGGAATTAATTGATTTTACTTTTGTTTTAGAGGAATTAGAGACTAAATATTGTCTAGATAATGGTCGTTACGCTATTTCACCTATTCGTATGTTCAAATATTTATTACTTAAGGCAATTTATGATATTTCTGATGTTGATGTAGTAGAACGTTCTAAATATGATATGTCCTTTAAATATTTTTTAGATATGGCACCAGAAGAAGGTGTTATTGAGGCAAGTTCTTTAACAAAATTCCGTCGATTACGTTTACAAGATGTCCAATTGTTAGATTTACTCATTCACAAAACCGTAGAACTAGCTATTGCACAGGGTGTTTTAAAAAGTAAAACATTGATTGTAGACGCAACACATACGAAGGCACGCTACCAACAGAAGTCCCCGAAAGAGTTTTTACAAGAGAAATCAAAACAGGTACGAAAAGCCGTGTATCAATTCGATGAAACAATGAAATCAAAATTTCCCACTAAACCGACTTCTCAAGATATCCAAAAAGAAGTGGACTATTGTCACCAAGTCATTCAAATAATAGAAGAAAATAAGGCTATTGCTCAAATACCAAGTGTACAAGAAAAAGTAAATGTCCTCAAAGAAGTTATTGAAGATTATGAGCTTAAAATAAATTACTCAGCTGATCCTGATGCACGTGTCGGTTATAAATCTAAAGAGAATCCTTTCTTTGGTTATAAAACACATTTGGCAATGAGTGATGAAAGACTTATAACAGCAGTAGTTGTAACAACAGGTGAAAAAAGTGACGGGAATTATTTACAAGAGCTAGTAGAGAAGAGTGAGCAAGCAGGCATAGAAGTGAACACCATTCTTGGAGATACAGCGTATTCTGGTAAAGAGAATTTATTATACACAAAAAAGAAAGAGATTCAACTCATTTCAAGGCTACATCCTGTTATTACGAACGGTCAACGGAAGCAAGAAAGTAAGTTTGAGTTTAATAAAGATGCCGATTTATATGTGTGCCCTGCTGGACATTTAGCAAAGAGTAAAAGTATTAAAAAGCGTAAGAATTCCACGCAAAATACACAATTAAAATATTTCTTTGATATAGAAAAATGTAAAGTTTGTCCTTTAAAAGAAGGGTGTTATAAAGAAGGAGCGAAAACAAAAAGTTATTCAGTTTCTCTTCTGTCAAATGAACACATAGAACAAGAAGTGTTTCAGGAAACGGAATCCTTTAAACAATTGGCAAAAGAACGCTATAAAATCGAAGCAAAGAATAGTGAAATAAAAAACAGACACGGGTATAATCAAGCAAACGCCACGGGTCTATTTGGTATGCAAATACAAGCAGCCGCAACGCTATTTGTCGTGAATATGAAGAGAATTTTAAAACTAATGAACGAAAAAAGCAAAGAATAATGAAAGAAATCGGACGACCCCTTCCTAAAAAAGGATGAAATGGCGCCCGATATTTTTTTTGAGTTAAAAAATTTTAATTTTGATGAGTTTTTCAGTGCCCTCGATCAGCGTCACAGATGAGACCCTGGAGCGAGCAACGCGAGTGAAGCGGCTCATCGGACGCCCCCAGGAAGCTCTGCTCTGCGCGAAAGCGAAGCGGCAGCGGCAAATGTTTTATCTGCGCGAAAGCGAAGCGGCAGCGGCAAATGTTTTCTGTAGCGAAAGCAAAGCGACAGCTACAAAGCGCCCAGTCGGAACGGAAATCAACCACACGTTTTGGTGAAGAGCCTATTTATTTGAAATTAAATTAATAATAGGAAAGTATTGCGCTTTTTAATTATTACAAATAGACGGTTGACTTTAAATAGCAGCTCATGTAAAATATTTCAAAATCACAGTTAAATTCGATGAAAAAGAGAGTAGTTTATGGTGCTACTGGAAAGCGAATTAGGGACGGTGTGAGCCTAATGCAGAAACCATAAATGAAACGCACTTTGGAGAAGGTTCTCGAATGAGTAGTAGAGAATATCGGGGAGTCACCTCGTTAACAATGGAAAGTGGTCATATTTTATGGCAACTAGAGTGGTACCACGGGAAAACTATGCTCTCGTCTCTATTTTAGAGACGAGGGCTTTTTTATCTTCATTCAGCAGAAAACTCTTATTTCTAAAGGTAAGAGATGAAAAGGGGATGTGGTTCCTTTTCAGTGAGTTTCCAAACCCCTACTGAATGAAGATAAAGCCTCTGTGCGGATGTTACGGATTTTGAAAGGAATAAATTGTGCGGGCACTATTCAAAATCCGGACGCAATTACGCCAAGACGAAATTAATTATATATTGGGAGGAGAAAAAACATGTATAAACAAATCGCGAAAAGTATAGCTGAGGCATTGAATAACGAACTGACGTTTAATGAAATTCAAAATTTACTGGAGAAACCGAAAAATTTGGACTTAGGGGATGTGGCATTTCCATGCTTTACACTAGCTAAAAAATTAAGAAAATCCCCGCACACAATCGCTGTCGATATTCAAAACAATTTACGCTGTGACTTCATACAAGAAGTTCAAGTAGTAGCTGGATATGTCAATATATTTTACCATCAGCCAACGATTACTAAACAAGTGCTTAGCCAAATAGTAAAAGAAAAAAACTTATATGGCACCGTACAGGAACCAAAAGGGAATGTTGTTTTGGATTTTTCTTCACCTAATATAGCGAAGCCATTTTCCTTGGGCCATTTACGTTCTACAGTAATCGGTAATGCTTTGGCAAACATTGCCGAGAAAAATGGCTATAAAGCAATTCGTATTAATCATTTAGGTGACTGGGGAACACAGTTTGGTAAATTAATTGTTGCCTATAGAAGATGGGGCGATCAACAAACTATTGAAGCTGCTCCAATAGAGGAATTATTAAAAATTTATGTGCAGTTCCATGAAGAAGCGGAAAAGGATGACACACTTAATGAACAAGCACGTGCTGCTTTTAAAGCATTAGAGGATGGGGATGAAGAGGCATTAGCTCTTTGGCAATGGTTTAGAGATGCTTCACTCGTAGAATTCAAGACCATTTATCAACTGCTTGGCATTGACTTTGATTCATTCGCTGGCGAAGCCTTCTACAATGACAAAATGGCTGCTGTTGTGCAAGAGCTGGAAGAAAAAGAGCTGCTTGTAAAATCCGATGGTGCTTATGTCGTTGAAATAGACAATATGCCTCCATGCTTAATAACTAAAACAGACGGTGCTACGCTTTATGCTACTCGTGATTTAGCAGCTGCTATTTATCGTAAACAACAATATGATCCTCAAAAAATATTTTATGTAGTAGGGAATGAACAATCTCTTCATTTTAGCCAACTATTTAAGGTTATTGAGAAGATGGGGTACAATTGGGCAAAAGACTTACAGCATGTGCCTTTCGGGATGATCCTAAAAGATGGTAAAAAAATGTCGACGCGTAAAGGGAAGATTGTTTTATTAGCAGATGTACTGAAGGAAGCGATTACAACGGCGAAGAGAAATATCGAGGAAAAAAATCCAATGCTTGAGCAGAAAGATAGCATCGCACATCAGGTTGGTGTAGGAGCAGTCATTTTTAATGATCTAAAAAATAATCGTCTACATGATATCGAGTTTTCCATTGAGCACATGATGAATTTTGAAGGTGAAACAGGGCCATATATTCAATATACGTATGCTCGTATTTCATCTCTTCTGGAAAAAGCAGATTTCAATAGTAACGAAGTATCTTTCGAAGTATTAGGTGAGCAAGCTTGGCCTGTTATTTTATTACTGGAACAGTTTCCGAAAGTAGTTGTTAACGCTTTTGAGCAAGCGGATCCATCACAAATTGCTAAATATGCCCTACAATTAGCACGTCTATTTAATAAATATTATGCGCAAAATAAAGTATTAGTTGATGACAACCAAAGAAGTTCACGATTGGCATTTTGTCAATGTGTATCTGTTGTTTTAAAAGAATCACTAGCACTGTTAGGAATTGATGCACCTAAACATATGTAGGCACCTATACTTCATCGTGTTAGTTATGTTTTTAATCATTAATTCCAATGAAATTGACCGCAACTAGAAAAAATGGTACAAGGAAATAGTGTGAAATCTGAGGTCTTATCATATTGTTAGACTTTAGTGGGATTTTTCGAAATATATAGAGAGAAGGTTTTTAGAAAATATGAAGAAAAAGCAATGGCGTGTTTCCACGCTACTTGTGATTGTCAGTATTTTTTTCGTTGCGCTCAATATGCGGCCAGCAGTCACAGGAATTGGACCACTATTTAATGTACTTTTAGAGTCACTCCATGTATCCAATACAAAAATGAGCTTTTTAACGTCTATTCCAGTGTTTTGTATGGGGCTCTTTGCACCATTAGCAGTACCATTACAAAAAAAAATTGGAACAAAAACAGCTATTACGATCTTAATAATCATCATTGCATTAGCGAATGGGCTACGCTTTATAAAAGAAAGTTATGGACTACTAGTTGTCACAAGCTTTGCTGCTGGGTTTGCCATAGCGCTTATTGGGCCAATGTTAAATGCCTATATAAAGAAGAAATTCCCGAACCGCTTTACTACAGTTGTAGGTATTTATTCATTTGGTATTGGAACAGGGGCAACATTAAGTGCAGCACTAACAGTAACATTTTATAATCGTTTTCATGAGAGCTGGACAATAGCACTCGGCAGTTGGTCTGTACTAGCAATTATTGCTCTTTTCATTTGGTTACTGACAATACAAAAAGAGCAGGATGAGTTGGCCGAAACAGATGTATCGAGTGAAAATAATGCGCGAAATCCATGGGAAAATGTCCGTGCTTGGACAATTTTAATTTATTTCGGTTTACAAACGTCGTTGTTTTTCTCAATGATGTCTTGGTTAGCACCGATGTTACAGGATAAGGGCTATTCACTAGTCGCTGCAAGTTCTATGCTAACATTTATGTCCATCGTTCAAATGATTGGAAATATTTCTGTTCCTATACTAATGGAGAGATGGTCGAATCGAATCGGTTGGCTTTTCTCTTTAGGAATCCTAGGTATATTCGGCTTTGCGCTACTATGGGTAGGTTCAGGTGCTATGTTGTGGGTTGCGGTATTAATAATAGGTATCGTTTTAAGTGGCTTATTTCCTATTGGACTATTGTTACCATTGGATGAGGCTAGAAATGATGAAGAGGCAAATAGTTGGTCATCAATGGTGCTATCAGGTGGCTTTATGATAAGCGCGATCATCCCTATACTTATTGGCTATTGCTATGATGTCACTGGTAATCATACATTTACCTATGCCATTTTTATGACTTTAATGCTTGGCATTGTAGCTACTACAATTATTTTAAAGAAAAAATAATTTTGAGACATGCGCGAATGTACGGGCATGTCTTTTTTAAATAACATTTTAAGCGTAAATTATAAGGCATTTTTCACATGAAAGCTAAAAAAGAATCGTTTTTTATAGGTATAACGAAATAAATAAAGGGGGTGAGTAGTATTTTCATAATATATAAATTACTATAATATTATTATGTAAACTTGAAACGTATATAAACCTTGTTTATTATAGAGATAGATGTTTAAAGAAAGTTTTGGTGAACGTATGCGGAAACAAATGCTCATTCTTGGAGCAACAGCTGTACTTTTAACAGGCTGTGGAAATGATTCATTGGCTGAAATGTTTCATACTAAAAAGGCCGAGGTAAAATCGGAAAAAGTTGTGAAGAAAAAGGAAGAAAAAATTGTACCAGAAGTAAAAGTAATTGGAGAGAACGGAATCGGTGCAGGGATCATTGTCAAAAAAGAGGACGCAAAGCTTTATATTGTGACAAATGGTGCGCTCGTAGCTTCAAAGCCAGCTGCTCTCGTACAATTTAATAATAATAAGCTTGTGGAAGCCAATGTACACTATATGTCTACAGCATATAATATCGCCATTTTAGAAGTTACATACAACGCATCGGTAAATGTGCCAACCGTATATAACGGGGAATTAAATCAATTAGCTGTTTATGTCGATAGCTTACCGCACGTCATTGAAAAATATAGTGACAGAAAAGCAGCTTATTACATAGATGCAGAACAAAACATACCTTTAGGGAGCCCTGTTCTAGAAGCGGAAAGTGGTGAAATTGTAGGCATCTATTTTAAACGCCAGCTAAACGGTGTTTCACAGCCGTACATATTACCATTTAAAGATATTGTGCAGTTATTGGATGAATGGATTGAAGAGGGTATGAAAACAAGTGAGCGGCTTTCTCAATCAAAAAATTTATATTCATATATAGAACAAGGCGACAAAGAAGCAGTCCAGCAAGCTATTGATCGATATGGAAATAACATTTTTGCTTTTAATGGCGATGAAATAAAGCTGTTTTTAGATAAATTTCATAAGCAATTACAAGCAGCTGTTGAGATTGATGATGCTAGTGTCATGAAACCTTTCGTAGGTATAGACGAATTACAAAGTACATTGGATGGTATGGTTGCGTATTATAAATCCAAACATGCGAAAATACATTTTTCCAATACGACGATTAAAAATATTAAAATAGAAGGGCAAAATATTGTTGTTCGTGCAAAAACGGAATATGTGCTAACGAATGCTGCTGGCCAACAGGCACTTGCGAATTCTATGATGGTATATGAAATAAATAAAAATGAACAAGGCGAATATAAGCTCATTCGTCTAACAACTGAGGAGTGAAAAGTTGGATGGAGCAAGCAAGACAAATGCTACAACATCATTTTGGCTATGATTCATTTCGCAATGGACAAGCACCAATAATAGAACAAACATTACGAGGTCAATCAAGTCTTTGTGTGATGCCAACTGGCGGAGGTAAATCAATTTGCTATCAAATTCCGGCACTGATGCTAGATGGTCTTACAGTCGTCATATCGCCTTTAATTTCTCTAATGCAAGATCAAGTAGAAGCATTACGTGCCGCCAACATTCCGGCCGCGTATATAAATAGCACTTTATCCGTGCAAGAAGTGAATGAAACGATGCAACTTGCGAGTGCAGGATATTTAAAGTTACTTTATATAGCGCCAGAACGATTAGAGAGTGTAACGTTTTTACAAGTATTATCAAATTTATCTGTACCATTAATTGCTGTAGATGAAGCCCACTGTATATCCCAGTGGGGGCATGATTTTAGACCAAGCTACCGAGCGATCCAAAAATTATTTACATTATGGCCCCAAAAGCCAACTGTCCTAGCACTAACGGCAACTGCTACACCAGCTGTTTGTGAAGATATTAGACAATTATTAGATATTGACGAGCAATCTACTGTAATTACCGGCTTTTCGCGTGATAATTTAGCTTTTTCCGTGTTAATTGGTGAAAACAAAGAACGCTACATTAAAAACTATTTAGTGAAAAATAAAAATGAAGCGGGCATTATTTACGCAGCTACTCGAAAAGCAGTAGATGCCATCTATGAGCTTTTAAGTCGTTTGGGAGAATCTGTTGCTAAATATCATGCGGGACTACCAGAGGATATGCGTACATTAGAACAGGAGCGCTTTTTAAAAGACGAGGCGCGCATTATGGTAGCAACCAATGCATTTGGAATGGGAATTGATAAGAGTAATGTACGTTTTGTCATTCATTATCAAATGCCGCGCAATATGGAGAGCTATTATCAGGAAGCAGGCCGTGCAGGACGTGATGGCTTACCGAGTGCTTGTATTTTGCTGTATGCGTCAGGCGATGTCCAAACACAACGCTTTTTAATTGAACAGATGCAGGATGAAGCCCGCATTAAGCAGGAACTAGCGAAGCTGCAAACGATGGTCGATTATTGTCATACAGAAGGCTGTCTACAAAATGCGATCTTAACGTATTTTGGCGAGGTAGCAGGGGCGCCTTGTAGTCGTTGTAGTAATTGTAATGATGGACGAGAAGTCAAAGATGTGACAGTAGATGCACAAAAGGTGTTAGCCTGTGTCGTGAGGATGGGGCAAAAATTTGGCAAGACAATGGTAGCTCAGGTGCTAATTGGCTCCAAAAATCAAAAAATGACGGAGTTTGGCTTCGTAAGGCTATCTACCTATGGCATTTTAAAAGGTCAATATTCCTCGAAGGATGTCTCAAGCTTTATTGAATTTTTAATTGCTGAGAGCTTACTTGCCGTTAAGCACGGCACGTTTCCGACTATTTACGTTTCAGAGGAAGGCAAAGAAGTTCTTATGGGCAATCGAACGGTTATGCGAAAAGAAGCTGTTACTGTACGTAAGATTGTAGACAATGATCCGTTATTTGAGCATTTACGATTATTGCGTAAAGAAATTGCTGATGAAGAAAAGGTACCACCATTTGTTGTGTTCTCTGATAAAACATTACGTGATTTATGCGATAAAAAACCAATGGAGCTTGAAGGATTGCGACATATTAGTGGGATTGGCGAAGTAAAATTCGAAAAATATGGTAAGCGTTTTTTCGATGCCCTTCATTCTTTTTTAGAAACAGTTTAAAGAGAAAAAAAGGAGTGCTTAATTCAACAGAATTAAGCACTCCTTTTAAATTCGAAAAATATAACAAAACGTTATTTCTCCCAAAGCTCGATTAGTCGACCTTCAGGATCTTTAATCCAAATAAACTTTCCAAATTCACTTATTTCTTTTTCCTTCTCAAGAGGAACACCAATATGTTCGAGATGCTTAATAGTTTCGTCTATATCATGTACTTGGAAATTTAACATTACTTGTTGTTCTATTGGAAAATAACTGTCATTTTCGTTAAAGAATGAAAAGACCGTCTCATTTCCTAATTCGGGTTTAATCATAGTTCCATTCCAATTGTCTATTTCCAACTTCAACACTTCACTGTACCATTTTTTGATAACATCAAGATTGTTAGTTCTCCAAAATATCCCCCCGAAACCTTTTATCATCATATCTAGCTCCTGTCGACTTTAAATTTTTTCGTTTTTCGAATTTATGTTTAGTTCCTTCTTCAACTATACCGCTTGAATAGTTTAAGTACAATTTTTCACATCAATCATTTGGGTAGGTTACTTCTTATAAAACGATCGTTAGTTGAAGGTTTTTATTTCATACTTAAAAGTTATTTCTTCATCAAGAATTGATAATATATCGTCGAGGTCAAAAAGCTGTTCTATAAACAGATACTAACATTTTGGAATAATTGTTCTTCAAGCCTTCGACCGTAAGTGAATTTCTTCACCATTTCTTTCTCTAATTTAACATAAATATCCATTTATTTTTGACAATTAGAATCAAACTCGTTCACAAAAAAAGTGTGATATCTTCAAGTTTTTAGATTTTCCAAAAAATTGGCGGTACCCATAAGTAGTAACAAAACAAAAAGAAGAAACCCGGAATATTAATATTCCGGGTTTGATTCTCACTTACTTATAGTGCTCCATGACACACTGCCTCGCTTCCGCATTGAATCTTAAAATTTTTTAAGACAACTTTGCTTTAGCTTCATTCAGCTTTGATGGTCCTTCTGAGTTACCGGTCAGCCCCACTCATCGGGTTAACCCTCCTTGTCATTGGATTTGAAGTGAAATCTTTAATAGTATAGACCGTTTATTATTTCTTATTCACGTTATTTGAAAATGTTTCGACTAGATTGATCAGAAGAGGCTTTTAATTAGCTAAAAGCATTATCTTATAATGACTGAATTTTTTAAACTAACGTGGACATTAATTTCGATCCTTCACGTACGGGAGAGGTTAAAAACTTTATCTTATTATCAGGTGTGTTGATTAACCATTTTTATCCATCCTAATTAAATTAGAAGGATCTGATTTCCGCTACGGGCTACTCGCTTTGTTGCTGACGCTTCGCTTTCGCACAGATAAAACATTTTGTCGCTGTCGCTTCGCACAGAGCAAGGCTTCCTGCGAGCGAGCGTCGAGTAGCTCTACGCTACAAACTCTTCATCATAACATGTGGTTGATTTCTTTGATAGAAAGAGCTTGGTTTCGATAAAAGCCCAAATAGTTTCGATAAAATGAGATTTTGTTTCGATAAAAGCTCAAATAGTTTCGATAAAGAGCGATTTTGTTTCGATAAATCTTCAAAGTATCCCTATAAAACGAACGAAAGAACTTTAGCGATTCTGTTTTAGGGCTCGACACAAAATAGCAACAAGAAAAACCCTTTCATCGATCAATAATAAACCTACTTTTTCCTAATCAACACGCCTGTCTTATTATGAAAAATTCATTTTGAAAACGGCATTACCTAGGTGATTCGTCTATCGAAATGAATGTTTATATTAAAGCTATTTTTCCCAATGCTCAGTGATGAACTGATCTCGACCTGAAAGCGCACGGTCCTTCTCATAATGTTCCGACTCTTTTTTGTAATAGTCCTGATGATAATCTTCTGCAGGATAGAAGTGCTTAGCATCGCGAATTGTGGTTACAATAGGTTTATTAAAGCGACCACTTTTTTCTAGTTTTTCCTTAGATGCTTCGGCAATGCGCTTTTGCTCTTCTGAATAGGTGAAAATTGCTGTCGTGTATGATTCACCACGGTCATGGAATTGACCATAGGCATCCGTTGGGTCGATTTGCATCCAGTAAATATCAAGAAGCTGTTCATAACTAAAAACGCTAGAATCGAATTCAATTTCGACTACTTCTAAATGGCCCGAAGTACCTTTTTTAACATCCTCATAAGTAGGATTTTCTATATGGCCGCCCATATAGCCCGAAGTAACGGTATGTATACCATCCCATTCAGCAAATGGCTTTACCATACACCAAAAACAACCGCCAGCAAACGTAGCTTTCTCAATCATATTGATCATCCTTTCTTTTGTGAAGATATTATAGCATTATTTTGCTCATTTCTATCAAATAGGGTGTAAAATAACGAATAGGTAGTTGATGATAGGAGCGGCAAGGTTTACAATGAAACTTTCCTAACGATGAATCGTTACATTAACTATAAAAAATAGAGGAGTTATAAGTTTATGGAAGAGCAAGATTATTCAAGACGCTCACAACGTCCCAAAAAACGTAGATTGCGAAAAGGGAGAGCATTGATCACATTGTTATTACTCTGTGTCATAGTTATTGTGGGCTATGCTGTTAAGCAATATCGAAGTGGGCTAGAAATGGCAAACGATACAAAGGTAGCTCAGGAGGATTTCAGCGGCGATACAGTAAAAGGCGATGTTGAAAACTATTTATTATTAGGAATCGATACTCGTGGTGAAGAAAAATCACGAACAGATACAATGATGGTATTATCTTGGAATAAGAAAACAAATGATGTCAAACTCGTATCATTTATGCGAGATATTTATGCGAATATTCCAGGTTATCAATCCTATAAGCTGAATACGGCTTACTATTTAGGCGGTGTTCAATTATTAAAGGATACGATTAGCAATATGTTTGGCCTTCCGATTCATCATTATGCTATTATCGATTTTAAAAATTTTGAATCACTTGTCGATATTTTAGCGCCAAATGGAGTAAAAATCGATGTAGAGAAGGATATGTCTGAAAAAATTGGCGTTTCATTAAAGCAAGGTGAGCAATACTTAAATGGTAAAGAATTACTTGGCTATGCCCGTTTCCGCCACGATGCTGAAGGTGATTTTGGTCGTGTCGCACGTCAACAAAAAGTTATCGAAGCCTTAAAGAATGAAGTATTAGCGCCTCAAAATATATTGAATTTACCAAAATTCGTAGGTGCAGCACAAGGCTATGTAACAACGGACTTTTCATCTAAAGAAGAGGTTCAGCAAGTGCTTAAAATGGTGTCAAAAGGTAAAGTCAACTTAGAAAAAGCAACGATTCCAATCGAAGGTAGCTATAGTTTCAAATACTTTAGTCATGCTGGCGATTCAATTGTAATTGATGTAGAGAAAAATAAAGAATTTTTACGTAAATTTTTAGGTATTTCATTGGAGTGATGTTTCGCAAAAACCAATATTATATTGTAAAATAAAGGTATAGGATTTGTATTGGGGTGAGTTCATGGAAAAAGAAAGACCAAGAGAGCGTTCGAATTTCTTTTCAACAAAGTTTATTCGCTTTTTAGGTGGTAAAAATTTATTTTTTACACTAATTATTTTATTATTACTGGCATGCGTTATTTTTATGTTCCAAAAAGTTTCCTTTATATTTACCCCGCTAAAGGTTTTATTTCAGGTAGTAATTCTACCAGGGGTACTAGCCAGTATCGCGTATTATTTATTACGCCCATTATTAGGGCTTTTAGAGAGGTGGCGTATCCCAAGAATTTGGGGTATTTTACTTCTGTATATCGGTGCAATTGGCATATTAACTTTATTAGTATTACTTGTCTATCCGTTTTTGCGAGACCAGTTTACTAATTTAGCAAAGGAATTCCCAGAGTATTTTATGGCGTTAACGCAAAATACTGTGGATTACCTCAATAATTCACGCATCACTGAGTACTTAGATAAAATGAATTTTAACTATAATGAAGTAGTGAATAACTTTACTACGGATATGGTGAAAACGGTAAAAGATACAGCTACAAACTTAGCACAAGGCGTGGCAACTGGTATTACTGGCTTCGTTTCAACCTTAACAGGAATTGTCCTATCATTAGTGACAGTACCATTTATTTTATTTTACTTACTTAAAGATGGTGAAAAACTACCGAACTTTATTTTAAAAATGTGCCCGCCACGTATGCGTAAAGAAGTACATGAAATTTTCCACGACATGGACAAGCAAATTAGTTCATACATACAGGGGCAAATTTTAGTATCCATGTGCATCGGTTCAATGGTGACAATCGGTTTTTTAATTATCGGTATGAAATATGCCTTATTGCTTGGATTCCTTGCTATGATCACGAGTGTGGTTCCATACTTAGGACCAGTCATTGCGATTACACCAGCTGTTATTATCGCTCTTGTAACATCGCCGTTCATGCTAATTAAGCTAGCGATTGTTTGGACAGTCGTACAGCTGATTGAAGGGAAATTCATTTCTCCTCAAATTATGGGTAAATCGCTTAGTATCCATCCAATTACAATTATTTTCGTGTTATTAACGGCAGGTTCTTTATTTGGCGTACCAGGTGTTATTTTAGGGATTCCAGGCTATGCGATCTTTAAAGTACTTGTGACACATTTATTTAAGCTATTCAAACAACGTTATAATCGTTATGAAGATGAGGAACTACAAAAATATGAGGTGTAAGAAGAGACAGCTATTGCGATGTGCAGTAGCTGTTTTTTTATAAATATGTTAAGACTTACTATTGAAATCACTGTGTCATTTTTTCTTGGGTAGAAGTGTTTGAAGTTAGTTGATTTGTAAAAGTATGTAGTGCTTCTGTAAATTTTTCATGCTCTTCAATAAAAGGGAAGTGGTTACTATTTTCAAATATTAGAAGGCTTGAATTAGGCAACAGGTTATGTAGTTCTTCAGAAAATTCAATAGGACATTGAACATCATATTTTCCACATAAGATTAAAGAAGGAACAGAGATGTTTTTTATAGCTTCACAGACATCATAATAACGTAATTCAGATGTGTAAGCCTGCCATTCTTGATTTATTAATAGCAACAAATTGCATTTCTTTGTAGTATTCATCTACTTTTTCTTTAGAATGAATACATAACTCGAAGAATTTTTTTGCTGCAGATTCTTTACTTTTCTTACTCATAAAAGGTAACATTTTAAAGAAGATTTTTATCATATCTTTTTTGTATTTTCCGTTTTCCACATTGAATAAATTGTTTTTAGAGCGGTTTATTTTATTTGATGCTGCTGTACCACATAAAATAATTTCAGAAAGTTTGTCTGGATACATAGAAAGATAAGTTAAACCTAAAAAACCTCCTGTTGAGTGTCCAGCAAAAGCCCAATTAGAATAATTAAGTTTCGTTCGAATACTTTCTAAATCTTTCACAGTTTCTTCCATGCTTAAGTCTTTTTTTGATTTAATTTTAGTGGAAGACCCTGTATTTTTTAAATTTACTAATATTACTTTATAATATTCTCCAATTGCAGCGGAATATGGCTCTTTACCAGATAAAAATTCTTGGTATAAATGTGCTATACAAATAGGATCTGTGCCTTTTCCACCAATAAATACTTCAAATTCTCCACGCTCTGTTTTAATTATTTCTCTTAGCAAAAGACTTCATCCTTTCTTATTTAAAGAGTAGTAAAAATAAAGGAATAGTTATAAATACTTTTATAAATGGGTTGTATAGTTTACTCCTTTCTAAGGCTAAATTATATCACAAAAATTGGAAACAAATTGTTCAAATCATGTCTTATCTTATTTTGAAGCATAGGCAAGATATAATATTGCTATGGTTTTTAATACCTAATTTCATTTTGTATATATTATTCGTGTACACTATTTGTTAACAAAATATGTCGGTCATATAAAAAAACAAGTAGGAGATCCGTTATCTCCAACAAATACGCTAATATACGAGGAGTGTGAAGGTATTTGAGGATATTTGTAGAAGATTTAACGGGAGGTGTTTTATGAAGAAGATGTTATTAGCAATTGGGATGATCATTATAATTGTTGGAGCATTCGTATTCCCCAACAAGCTCTGCTATCCTTCACTCCCATTAGAAATATGAGCAAAAAAGAAGTTGTCGGAAAATTAAAAGAATCTGAGAGGGAAATTGTTAAATTATCCAACGAACTTGGTCAAGAATGGTATATTATAAACGAGCGTAATCCAGCCGTAGCTGATGAAATTATCAAGGAAATGGTTAGTCAAAAAGGGTGGATTTTTAAACAAAAAGAGGGTAGTGGGCTCTTCTTTGAAAGACATGGTGAAAATTTGATTGTAGAAACACAAATGTGGACTAGTGACTTTACGTTAGTGGAAATTCCAGTTAATTTTAACGAATAAGAGTGTTTAATAAATGATAACTACATATATAGGAGGGCTTTATGGGATATATCAAGGATTTGCGTAAAGTAGTTGGTAGTAGACCATTAATTATGTGCGGTGCTTGTGTATTAGTCATTAATAATCTTCAACAAGTTTTACTGCAGCACCGAATAGATAACGGGTGCTGGGGATTGATTGGAGGTTCAATGGAGCTAGGTGAGACTTTGGAGCAAGTAGCTCATCGAGAATTATTTGAGGAAACGGGGCTTACGGCTAAAAATCTTACTTTTATCAAAACTTATTCGGGACAGGATTTTTATTATCAATATCCTCATGGTGATGAAGTATATAATGTAGTTACAGCTTTTGAATGTAAAGAATATAGTGGCTTACTCAGTCATGATCGTGACGAGGCAACAATGCTTCAATTTTTCCCTTTAGATGATTTACCAAAAAATATTAGTCCACCCGATAAACCGATACTTGATGATTACATAGTAAGCAATAGCAAAAACCCTTCCAACAATTAATGTTAGAAGGGTTTTCATCTTGTTTAGATAATTATTTTTGTGATGTTACTTGCACTTGTGCTAAACGATCAACAGCTTCTTGTAGCAATTCTTTCGGTTGTACTAACGCTAGACGTAAATAGCCTTGTCCAGCTGAACCAAATACTGTACCAGGGACTGTAACGATACCAGCTTGTTCAATTAGTTTAAAGGCTAGCTCAGTGCAGTCCATATCGTACGGATATTTAGCCCATACGAACATGCCACCGTCAGAAGGCGCTGCATCCCATCCTAAAGCACGTAAGCCGTTCATTAATGTTTTATGACGTTCTGAGAATGTTTCACGTAAGCTTGCTGTAATTTCCTCCGCATTATCAAGCGCTACGACCGCAGCATCTTGAATCGGCTCGAAAATACCAAAGTCTAAATTTGATTTTAATTGCTTTATTATTTCAATCATTTCCGCGTTGCCGGCGATATAAGCGATACGTGTACCTGCTAGGCTAAAGCTTTTTGATAAAGAGTTAATTTCCATCCCAACTTCTTTTGCACCAGAAGCGGCTAGGAAGCTAATTGGCCCATCTCCTGTAAAGTAAAATTCAGAGTAAGCCGCATCATGTAACACGATAATATTGTACTTTTTAGCAAAGGCAATGACCTTTTCAAAGTATGCGATTGAAGGCATTGCCGGCACTGGGTTACCTGGTAAGTTTAAAATGAGTAGTTTTGCTTTTTGCGCAATTTCTTCAGGTACAGCATCTAAATCTGGTAAATAATCGTTGTCAGCTGTTTGTGGCATATAGTATGGTGTTGCACCTGCTAAATGAATCCCTGCATCATAGGCAACGTAAGCTGGATTTGTGGATAATACGATGTCACCTGGATCACAGAAGGCGATTGGTAAATGCACTAAGCCCTCTTGAGAGCCAATTGTTTGAATGATTTCAGAAGCGGGATCTAAATCTACATTGCTACGATGTTTATAATAGCGGCTAACGGCTTCATAAAAACGTTGAGTGCCTGTTAATGTATACCCGTAAGATTCTGCTAGACCCGCTCTATAGGATAAATGCTCACGGATTTTAGCATGTGGGGGAAGGTCAGGGCTACCTAAACTTAAGTCAATCATTGTCATGCCTTTAGCTTCCTGTTGTTTGGCATGCTTTTTTAAATCTCCGAAAATTGCTGGTGTAAATAAAGACATTTTTTTAGATGGTACGATTTTCAAACTAGTACACTCCTTATAGTTGTATAACAGAATAGTAGTTCACATTTTATCATACAAAAAGGCATAAAGGGAAAGTTATTCTGAAAAAAGAATATATTTCAATAATGGAGAAGATGTGTGCGTAGGCTAGCGGAAATATTTTAGTCAATGCTTGAAATAATAATTTTGACGGAAAAAGAGTAACATTTCTGCTATGATAATGGAATGGAAGGGAGGCTATGAAAAGAATGAAAGTTTATTCTTTAAGTGGTCCAAGTGGAACAGGGAAAAGTACAAGCGCACTAGTTTTCGCCCATAAAATCGGGGTAGAGGCTCTTATAGATGATGGTCTTTTGATTGTTAAAGGTGTGAAAGTAGCAGGAGTCTCTGCAAAATTTGAGAAAAATACGATAACAGCAGTTCGGCGAGCAATTTTTACAGATGATATCCACCGTGAGGAAGTAAAAAAAGCACTTGATACATATAAGGTACAATCAATTTTAGTAATCGGCACGTCCGATAAAATGACAAAGACGATTGCTCGACAGCTAGTGCTTGATCCTATCGAAAAATATTACTATGTCGAGGATGTGCGTTCCAAAAAAGAAATCGCTAAAGCTCGCTTTATTCGACAGACGCAGGGCAAACACGTCATGCCTATACCGTACCGACAAGTAGAGCAAAATTTTTTTAAACGGCTCGTCCAAAAAGGGAAAGAGATTTTCTCTTCAAAGCGTGAAAAAATAGGGGAGACGACGATTGTTCGCCCTGATTTTCAACAGGAATATATCGATATTGAAAAGCAAGTTTATGTGCAGCTACTTACGTATTGCTGTGCAAAACAAAATATCGTACACAAGGTCGAGCAAGTACAATTTGTATTAGGTGAGCTAGCACAAGCAACGATTACCTTACAACTTAAACTGCCAATTAAATACTCATTACCAGATCGATTGTATGAATTACAGAAAACGATACAGGCCGAATTTTATCAGCATTTTGATTATGAATTAGATGCGATTCATCTTCATATTAAGTCGGTAGTGATCAAGCGAAAATCATAAAAAATAGGTACTCCAATCGCAAGTAAGGCGAGTAGAGTACCTATTTTTTATTTTGACTGACGCGTAAAGTGCGGCTGACGCTTTTCTACAAAGGCACGGCAGCCTTCTGCAAAATCCTTTCCTACAAATGGTGTTGAACCTTCCCATAATGTTGGCACACTGTCCACACATTCTTGAACAGATTGCTTCACGGCTAGTAAAGATTCAGGCGACATTCCAGCAACAAGCTTACCCATACGAATCATGTATTTATTTAAATCCTTTTCAGCTACTAAATAGTTAAGCATGCCAAGCTTAAAGGCTTCTTCAGCTTTAAACATACGACCTGTAAATACTAAATCCTTCGTTGTAGAAGGGCCTACAAGTTGAACTAAACGCTGAGCAAATTTGTTATTTAAGGTGATCCCTAATTTACCGACAGGAATCCCGAGCTTTGCTTTCTCGGAGCCAATGCGAATATCACAGGCTAATGCAAGCTCTAAGCCAGCACCCATCGCTGGGCCATTGATGACGCCGATTGTTGGAATTGGTAAACGCTCAATAGTGGAGATCGTTTTTTCCATATGTACAAAGGCTTCTTCGGCTTTCTCAAGGGAAATGGCGTTAAATTCTTTAATATCAGAGCCAGCAGTAAAGTTTTCGCCAGAGCCGCGTAAAATCAATACTTTATTTTTGGGATTATCTAATACTTTCAGGGCAATTTTGGCTAATTGATCCCACATATTTGCTGTTAGTGCGTTTTTAGCCTGTGGGCGATGAATCGTAATAATCGCTAGACCAGCTGTTTCTTGATAAATAATTTTTGCATCCTCTGCCTCAAGTCGAGTTGTTTTTACTTGCATACTAGAAAAGCCCCCTATAGTTAAAAGTTGTTAAACTTATTATATAACACAAATGGCAATAAACACTAAATTATACGAATTTTCATGTAAATCAGCCGTGTTTTACAAGAATAAGGTCATTTTAAAGAAATTGTACTACAACAGAGTAAGGGAAATTGCTATTGTAAGAAAACAAAAGATGTGAGACACTGCTCTAGGAACATTTGTTTCTTCATTGTGAAAGAAGCATTTGAACACTTGAAGCGGGATAGCGTAACAATAATACAGATTATCCGACACTATTGTTTATATAAATAAATAAAACGTACGCACCCAAAATATAGTAAACTATAATTAAAATACGCACAGTTAACAAGGAGGGTGCAAGATGGTCACACTGGAGAAGGCATGGAACAGCTATTTATTACTTTTAAACTCTTTAAAGAAAAGTGCAGCTACCAAAAAGCAATACAATATCGATGGACAGCAATTTTTAGCGTTTGCTCATGAGAAAAACTACTCGTATGTGGATCATCATTTAAAGGAATTGTTATTTACGTATAGCAATCATTTGAAGGAAACGTACACAAATGTCAACACATTTAATCATAAAATTGCTACATTACGAGGCTTTGTAGACTTTGTCTTTTTAAGAGAATGGGTTGAGCATTTTGATTACGAGAGCATTTTACAGCCAAAAAAGAGGCAAAAAGAGGCGTTAAAAGTACTGACAAAGAAGCAATTGATGCAAATTGCAACTGTCTGGCCAACCTATTTTCAATACGCTAAAACAACGGAGCATGCGTGGCTAGCAAGACGTAATGGCTGCATTGTCCAAATGCTGATGGAAACAGGATGTAAGCCAGCAGAGCTTGTACGTATGAAGTGGTCTCATATGACCATCGACTCTTCCTTAATTTATATTTCAAACCACAACGGACGTAGAGAAATAAAGCTTTCTCCGATCTTAATGGACATGCTAACACATTATAAAGAGGCAACAGAGGAATTACATGAACAAAAGGTGGGAGAATGGATTTGGGTTAGCGAGGCTAGTCAATCAAAATCCATCACGACGAAAACAATTGAGCGAATTTTCCAAACGATGTCTAAGGATATCGGAACGAATGTTAGAGCAACAGATTTGCGCTACACTGTCATGCAAAAGGCTTTTCAAAGTGAAAAAACAATCGAAAATATTCAGGAAAAAATGGGGTATGTACGAAAATGGGTGCTTACTGAAAGACATGGACGTTTTGAATAAAGATGGATAGTTTTTTCGTTTGTCTTGAATTGTTATTAAGTGGGTACAAAATATAAATAACAATGGATAATATGCACACACTTATTAAAATCTATTCATAATGGAATTGGCACTTGCACTAGAGAAAAACTAAGGAGACATGAATATATGAAAAACCTTGAAGATTTAATAAATGCAATTATTAATGAGTCAATACTAAGGGAAAAAACGTATACATATTTAATTTTAGGGACTAAGAATTCATTTACGAGCGGATATTTTACTATTGATAATAATGAAGCATCATATGATGGTGACATTACGATTGCACTTTTTAATAAGTATGTCAGCGAGATTGAGACTTTTATGCAGGGGCAGGGCGTTCTTTGTATCAAAGTAGATGCGGGTATATTGGCTGAGCATTGCTTGGTAAAAGATATGAACCCTGAACTATTTGATATGGATGTTTTTGAGTTACTTAATTATCAAAGGTACGGTTTGGAACCTATGGAGAGGGAAAGAAAAGATGTTTTGCAGAAATCGTTACGGGCAGAAAAAATTAAAATTACATTAGTCTTTGCATGTTATATGAATGATATGGACCGAATTAGAGAGTTAGTTTTCCGTGCAAAAAAGTCTGATTTGGATAAGATCTTGGAATATCGGGGCACTCCATTACAGTTTTGCAGTATGCACAATAATGTTGAGGCATTTCGATTATTAGCCGAAAGAGGCGCAAACATAGGTAAACGAGCTCTCACACAAACACCTCTTGAAATTGCTTTTAAATATTCAAGCGATATTGTTAATTATATTCATTCGGAATATCCAGATATTTATGAGAAGGAGGTAATAAAGAAAGGTTTTAATATCGCTCTTCATTGTCAAGATGTAGTTCTACTAGAAGACATTTTAAAATTAGGCTGCGACATGGACCAGGAAAGAAAGCCATTCCCTCCACTTCACAACTTTGCGGATACTAATAACGTTATCGGAATTAAATTCCTTCTGGATCGTGGAGCTAATATTGAATGCAGGAATCAGTATAAACAAACAGCGCTGCACAGGGCAATTAAGGCTAGAAATACTGCTGCTGTTCAAATGCTATTAAAATACGGCGCGGACATTTATGCTAAAGATAACGAAGGAAAAACAGCTTTGGATTTAGCGGAAACTTGTGAAAATGAAGATATTTTACATTTTATAGAAAAATAGCCGTGGAGATGTACGAGGACGATCTTATTATAAGGCAAAGTTACAGCAATTCTTATGAAAGTAAATGAGCTGAGTAATCAAGTTGAACTACGTATACAACTGATTTAACTTCAAATGTAACCAATACAAAGCTACACGATTAATGAAACATTAATTTGAGAGGTTATGGGGAATTTTACTAGTATTTATACAGTAGAATTAATCGATGGTGTATTCTATATAACTGCATTAACCCTGTAATAGTAATGTATAAAAAACCACACATAGACTAGTCACGGAGAACCGTATCACAAATATATGCGACCCTTTTTTAGATTTAATGAGTGAAGGAAATAAAGGTGGTTAGTAGTGGTGGGATGGATAAAAGGTTGTATTAAAGAACCATAGACCGTACCACACAGCGAAATATAGCATGTTTACAGGGAAATAGCTAATGTATGATTAGATAAGATTATTTATATAATAAGGAGGAAATTTAATTATGGATTTATTGCACCCTATATTCGGAGAGTTAGAGTTAAATGAATTTGAAGAATACGAAGCAATTAGACTTACAAAGTTTTCAGGATTAGAAAAAGAAGTGAAAATAACTTTTGATGATGAAATCAACGAAGAACATTGTCAAGCATATCAATCTTTTATAGAAAATTTAGATAGAATAACTCCGGATATAATACAGTCTATCATTGAATATCAGAATGAATGTCATGATTACACTAACTATACAGCGAGTTTTAAATATTTCGAAAATACTAATGATGTCTTAGAAAATACCGAACTTTTTGAAATTGCTCTTCAAACCGAACTTCATGGAGTAGTTACGGACTCAAACCTCTATCATAAAGTAATGAAAGAAGAACTAAATGGCACGGAAGAAGAAAGATACTTAGTGCTATTGTTTGAAGCAAAATGGGTAAATGATGATTATCGCATCTTAAGTGTTGCTTTGGCGAATGAAAAAGTGATTTATGTGACAGATGAAAATATTACAGTTTAATTTGGAGATTATGAGCATAATACGAAGTTTATAAATTCCAGCTTATATCACAGAAACTATATAATAAATGTTTTGAATCATCTTATAAATTTACATTATACAGAAATAAAAAGAGTAATAGGATAAGTCTTTCGCTGGAATAGGGATATCTTTATCAGAACATCTGATAAGGAGATTTACATAGGATTAAAACCCAAAACGATAGATCTTAATAAAACCCTTGATTCTTCTACTTAGCGTAGAAAAATCAGGGGTTTTAATTTAAAACACTGCACACATTGTTACAAATGATTCACTGCTTTAACGCTCACTTTAACTGTTAAATCATGTTTTCCACCTGAATAAACACCTTCAACCGGGCTTATATCAGAATAATCACGGCCAATGCATAAAATAATGTGATTTTCTAATACTTCTACATTATTGGTTGGATCCAGACCAATCCAACCGATTCCTGGTATCATGACTTCTACCCAAGCATGGGTTGCAATATCTCCGATTAAGGCGGAGTTTTCGTCAACGTATAAATAACCGCTAACATAGCGAGCTGGAATTCCTTTTGCTCTTAATATCGCAAGCATGACATGTGTGAAATCCTGACAAACACCTCGCTTAAGGGCAAAGGCTTGACTTGCAGTTGTCGTAACGTCGGTCGCACCAGGATTATATTCAAATGTTGAGTATAAATATTGCATTAAATTTAACGAAAATAGCACAGGATTTTCAGCATGGCCAATCGCATGATAAACTTCCTCTAACTGATTTTCTGTCATATACGTAAAATGTGTAGACTTTAAATAGGGCAAATAATGCTCATAAAATAGCTGAGAGTGAAAAATCGTCTGCATCTCGGGTGAATATTGAATGCGATGAATAAAGGGTGCACGTTGAATGCTGACAATAGATGTCGTTTGAATTTCTAGCTCTTGGTGCTGCTCAGGTATATAAAAAGTGCCAACCGTATTGCCCCAAATATCTGTATGCTCACGCGTTAAAGATGAAGGTGTAATGGCAATTCGATAGGATAATAAGCGCTGGCGCTCATCGCCTCTTGGCTTCAAGCGGATTGTATTTAAGCTTTGATCGACTTCAGACTCATATTGAAAGATATTAGTATGTTGAATTTCAAATTTCATTGTGTCCGTTTCCTTTTGATTACTGACTTGCTTGTTGAAAGGGAGCTGAGGTTGATTCCTTTCAAGGTTGTACGCTGGGTTCATATAAATGATAAATTGTAGCAAATGTATTTCCAAAATCAATACATTGACACAATCTTTCCTCCATTAGCAGAATAGTTTCCTCTAAGGTAATATTCCATAAGTCCACATTCATCATGGCAAATAATAAACTTTTTAATGGGGTATGAAGCTCTAAAAATCTTGCTGAAAGAGGATCGTTTTCTAAACAACTAAACGATTCTTCTAATTTTTGTAAGCAAAACATCACTGAACGTGGGAAATGCTTATCCTGTAATAAATATTGAATGACACAAAGTAAATTTGTTTGGCGGTGCTTCCGCGAATAAGCCTCCGTTGCCTCTGATAAATCGAGTAAAAACGTTCCGTCCGCTTCAATTAGGGAGATGGCTACCTCCTTATGTTGCTCCAGTACAATTAAAGCCATACGAATCGTCTTTTCAGCTCGTTCTAACCATTTTCCAACTTGTATGAAATAAAAAGGTAAATCTCGATCCATCGAGCCTTCGATAAGCCCTGTAACCGTCAACGAAGTCTTTCGAATATTTTGTAAAAAAGAGTTCAGTACGATAAGTGGAATTGGTCTTTCACGTCCGATTATTTCTTGCTGTAAAGATAAATAAAAGGCATTTTGCAATTCCCAAAGCTCAATCGGGATGCTATCACGAGTGACACGTGCATTTTCCCTAACCGCACGTAAAGTAGCATGAAGGGCGTTACAGTTCTTTTCAGAAAAGAGTAGATAGTCGATAAGTGGATTAACTCGAATGGATTCATAAAAGGTCAAGTATTCTTCCTTCGAGGCACAAATATTCAACACCGCTTCCCAATGGTCGATGTATTCATTTTCTTTACCAGATTGCTCCAACATATTCAACAGCTGTACTTGTAATATATGTGCATTCGTTTGTGTTCGTTCACTATATCTTGCCATCCAGTATAGTGCATCGGCTACTCGACTTAGCATACTGTAATTCCTCCTTTAATATCCATGTATCTTTTGCTCCTCCACCCTGTGATGAATTCACGACTAAAGATCCTTCTTTCAGTGCCACACGAGATAAACCGCCAGGAAGCACATAAATATCCTCACCCTTCATCACATATACACGCAAATCGACATGGCAAGGGTACAATCTTCCATCCTGGAAAGCAGGTGCTCTTGACAAGTTAATCGTCGGTTGTGCAATGTATTGACACGGGTTTTCTATAATTTTTTCTTTAAATATCGCAATTTCTTCATCGCTTGCATGTGGACCAATTAGCATATCATAGCCACCAGAGGCACTAACATTTTTTATGACAAGCTCTTTCATATGCTCAAGAACCCATTCACGTTGTCTGTCATCATCAAGATGATAAGTCTTCACATTACGTAAAATAGGCTCCTCATTTAAATAGTAGCGAATCATATCCGGCACATAGGTATACATCGCTTTATCATCGGCAACACCGTTACCAACAGCATTTAAAATGGCTATATTTCCAGCCTTATAAGCATCCATGATATGAGGGACTCCAAGTAAAGAATCCTCACGGAAAACAACAGGATCTAAAAAATCATCATCAATTCGACGATAAATAATATCAATTTGCTCTAGACCATAAATTGTCTTCATATACACCTTATTATTTTGAACAACTAAATCACGACCCTCGACAAGCTGAATATTTAGCTGCTGTGCTAAGAAAACATGATCATAATATGCTGAATTATACATACCTGCAGTTAATAGAACAGCCTTAGGTTCTACACTTAACTCCATACAGGGTGGCCGATGAGAAAGGAGTGCCTTCTTCATAAAGGCCATTTGTTTGTCAAGTGACTGGATGGTATGTTTAGAGAAAAATTCAGGATACACTTCCTTCATGACATATCGATTTTGAAAGACATAAGAAATACCTGAAGGATTACGTAAATTATCCTCTAACACGTAATAAATACCGTTTTCATCACGAATCAAATCAATGCCAGCTAAAAAAATATGATTATCGATCGGTACTTTTACACCAACCATTTCTTTATAATAGTACGGATTGTTCTCAATCAATCGTTTCGGAATAAGCCCATCCTGAAAAATGGACTGTTCATGATAGACATCCTGTAAAAAGCAATTTAGAGCTTTCACACGTTGCTTCATACCAGCTTCAATTACTTCCCACTGTTCATGTGGAATAATTATAGGAATAAAATCAAAGGGCATTGTTCGCTCTGTGCCACCTTGTGCTCCGTATACGGTAAATGTAATGCCTTGTCTCAGGAAGCTTGATTGTGCTTGCTGGTATTTTTCATTTAATTGTTCCTTCGAGAATGCATTGAGCTTATGGTGGAAAGACCGATAATGAGGCTTCGGTTGATTGCCATCTAACATTTCATCAAAAAACAAACCAGATTCATAGAATTTCATCATATGGATCGCCCTCCGAATTTAAGTAGTAGAGAAAACGTGTTAAACTAAATATGAATCAATTTCGCCTTGGCGTAATTGAGTCCGGATTTCGAATTGTGCTCGCACCAATTTTATTCCTTTCAAAATCTGTGTCATCCGCCAAAGGCTTTATCTTCCTTTAGCACCAATTGAGAAGGAACCACATCTGCATTCATCTCACCACTTTTAGAGGAATGAAGATAAATACATAAAAGGAGCTTTAAAAAATGACAATCATTAATTTAATGCAAGCTTATGAGTTAGACAAGCTTTCAAAATTAGGTTTAACTGATGAGGAAATTGTACACACATTGCATACAGGGGATGTATCAGTCTGGCAGGAAAAAGTACCAAACTATGAATTTTCCGAAACAATGGCACTTTATCAAGAAGGAGAACAAACGTTCTTGGACGCTCTGCATGGTAACTATCGTATCAAATATGTAACTTTGCCAGGCATTCAGCGTTTACTGTATCTTCGTTTTCAATTAGAAGAAGGTAAGGATTATCAATTATTAGAAACAGGTATCCAGCATTTAACTTGTAGTGAGGAAAATATCGCGAATCTTCAACAAATGCTATCAACAAACTGGTCTCTAGAAAAACAAGTAGATGGGACATATAGTATTTTTGTTAAGTAATTCGCTTTCGCACAGATAAATAATGCCTCTGAATCAATAAAAACCAGATAATTCCATGCGCATTGTGAGACAAATCGACACGTATAGTTACCCATCTTTTCTTTTTTCGAATCGTCTCACAGGATTTAAGTACACTAGATTTAAATATTCATTTTTTCTGCACTTTATGCCTAAAAATTGAAACTTTCATTAAAACTTTAAAAAAAGATGATTTTCTTTCTAAAAGAGAATCATCTTTTTTACTTTTCACAGCAAGAACGTTTGTTCTGATTTTCGAAAAAAGGGCATTTTTTTCACTATAAAGTTCCCAAATTTATATTTGGGAACGTTTTTCGTGGTAAAATAGAGTAAATAGAGGTGATTTTATGGAAAAGACTAAACTTCCTAAAATAATGAGGGACTTCCTTGTCTATTTAACGACGATTAAAGGGAAGTCTCAGCGCACAAGAAAAGAATACGAATATGATTTGACATTATTCTTCCGTTTTTACATAGCAATCCAAAATGATCATGACATATCAGATATAACGAAAATAGATATTTCTACAATTACAATAGAAGAAATCAGAGAGATTACACTGGAGGATCTTTATTTATTTATGGAGTATTGCGAGGTGCAGCGTGGAAATTCTGCATCTGCGAGAGCACGAAAGGTTGCAACGTTAAAATCATATTTTAAATATCTTAAAGGGAAACGCCGACTTCTTGAGGAAAATCCCGCTGATGAATTAGAGACACCAAAGATTGGACGAAAAAGACCTATCTATATGAATCTTGAAGAAGCCACTCAATTTATCGATGGTATCCAGCCAAATCGTGCATCTCCAAGAAATTATTGTATGATGATGTTTTTCTTAAATTTAGGTATTCGTGTAACAGAGCTTTGTCAGCTACAAAGGTCATCTATACAAGGGCGCTACTTAACTGTTGTTGGTAAAGGTAATAAAGAACGGACAGTTTACTTGAATGATAGCTGTATGCAGGCGCTTGCAGACTATGAAAATAGTGGAAAGACAACGTATAAAGGTGATGGCGAGGAGCCCCTTTTTGTCTCACAAAAGGGAACACGCTTTACACGTCAAACCGTTGCGAAAATTGTTAAACAAATTAATCAGCAATCCGGACTTCAAAAAGAACGACTGACACCTCATAAATTACGACACACATCCGCTACAATGATGTATAAATCAGGGGCAGATATTCGAAGTCTTCAGCATATACTTGGCCATTCAAGTGTTGCAACGACACAAATCTACACACATATTGAGGATGAAGAGCTACAACATGTACTCGAAAATAATCCATTCAATATTGTGCGAGAAAGATAATTTTAAAGGAGATTTATATAATCGAAGAGAATACTTTACATTGTATAGAACATATACAGAATAAGAACCAAAACTTTTGGTGAGGAGAGTAGTGTATGAATCAATTAATAAATGATCATCTGTGTAAAACGAGAAATATTTTAGTTAAGGAAATTGAGTTATTAAGTGACAGTCAATTGAATGATAAGCCTGATTTAAGAAGTTGGAGTATAGCCCAAATTTGCCATCACCTAGCTTTAGTAGAAGCGTCTACAGTAAAGGCGATTGCATGGGGATTAAAACAAGAAGATAGTAAGCAAACGGAACGCAAAAATGTTCAACTTATCGTAGATCGAACAAAGAAAATAACAGCTCCAAAAATTGTTGAACCAGCTGAAGACTTCGTTACAGTTCAGCAAATAATGGAGATGCTTAACGATTCGAGAAAAAAATTAACAACTTTCCTTGATACAATTGAAGATAAATCCATATTAGCAGAAAAATCCGTGAAACATCCTGCTCTAGGTGAACTACCTCTGGATCAATGGCTTGAACAAATTTATTTACACGAGCAACGACATATAGTGCAAATATTAGAAATCAAAATGTGTTTAGAGGTTGAGCATTAACGGAATCGCAGGTGACAGAATACAAAGAAAAACAAGACTGTTGTTAAAGAAATTATACTAGAAATCAAAAATTCAATCGTCATAGAAATAGTCTGGAACATGTTAATGATTTTTCCGAAAATGATAATTCGATTATTAGGGTAACGTCAGGAAAATGCGGATTTACAATGTTAAGGAAATACCAATATTAAAAAGCCAATTTCTCAGTATTAATATAAAGAAATTAGGCTTTTTTTCGTTGCCCCGTTATAGATCTTTAAATTTAAATAGATCTTGTGTACTACAAATGATTCGAATTAAGTCTGTAACCTAAATGATGTAATCTTCCTGTAAATTCTCTAACAATTTTGAAGTTGCTCGCGATCCGTTGCGCTCCTGAAACATCCTCTTCATATATAATATCCATTCCGATCTCATTCAGCTGCTGAAAATTGCCTTGAAGGATTCTGGCTAATCGAACTGACACGAATATGCCGTTTTACGGCATATTATTCCCTTATTTTTGAGTCAAGTCTTGTGAGATTCTCTTAACTATGTTTTTATCAGTCTACTGTACTTGGTTCAAGATAGTACACTCTCTTGAGATAAGAATGAACTAGAAAAAAAATAATCGTACCTTATCCTTTTGTTCTTGGATACAATAGGCTTTCTAAAAGTTGGAGAAAGTGTCACAAAGTATAGCGCCCATTCGTTATAAAGAGTGAGAGGAGGAATTACATGAAAGTTACAAACAAGGATTATAAAAAAATGGAAGAACTATACGAGTTGTATGAACAAAAAATTTATTATGTGGCCTATCCTATTTTAAATAATATTCAGCAGGCTGAAGATATTGTTCAAGAGACGTTTATTACTCTCTATCAGAATCTTGAAAAGGTCTGCAACTTGAACACCCAAGAGCTTAAACGCTACATATTGAGAATTGCGAAAAACAAAACGATCGATAGCTACCGAAAAAATAAACGACATAAAATCTTTTTAGAAGAATATCAAAAAGAGTCGCCAGAAGTAGTAGATGAAAGTATTGAAGAGTGGGAACAGCATTTAATGTGTGAGGTTCAAATTGATACATTGCTAACAGAGTTAAATGATTCATACAGACAGGTTTTTAAGTACAAAGTCTTTTATAATAACTTAACTTATCAGGAAATTTCAAATCTGATGGGAATGACTGAGGTAAATGTCCGCAAGCAATTTGAACGTGCTCGAAAACAAGTACAAAATATTATAGGAGGTATAGAAAATGACGAATTCAAAGAACTCCAAAAAAATGGATGACTTAGTTGAAAAAATTGCTTTAGATGATTTTGATAGACTGGATGAACATCATGAATTTTCAGATACTTACAAGCATAAAAAGAAATTGTTTATGGAAGAAATTAAGATGAAAGGCGGACAACCACAAGCAAAACGTAAAAAGAATCGAATTTTAATCGTTGCTGCCTGCTTAATGATTGGCATACCAACAACTGCTTTTGGCGCAGTGAAAGTCTATGATATGATTGTCCAAAAACAAAATTATGAAGTAAATGTTTCAGTGTCAAATAATGCCTCAAAAAAGAATGACAATTGGTATAAATTAAAAATGAATTATTTGCCGGAAAATATGGTAGAAATCGAAAATGCTCCTATGAAATATTCATTTAAAGATAACTACGCAAAGGGTGGATTTTCATTCTTTCTTTCGAGAGTAGGTGAAAATTCAAATTTTCAAACTTTATACTCAAAAAGCTACGAAGAAAAAGAGATAAATGGTAGGAAAGCAGTGATTGTCAATAAAGACACTGGAGATAAAAGTATTATGTTTGACAGACAGGTCTATCTTTTATTTGAAGAAGAGGGGATTATGCTAGAAAGTACTGTTGGAGTCGATGTAAGTGAAGAGCAAATGATGAAAGTCATGGAGAACATTTCACTTGAGCCCACATCAAAAGAGCTGGCATCATATATAGCAGATTATGATGATGCTCTTTTTAGCGAAGAGAATGAACCAACAGAATCAATCGTTATTCCTTTGAAAAAAGACAGCAAACAACTATTTAGTGTAGGAGAAAAGATTCCAGTAACTATAGATCAAATAAGCAGATTAGACAGCCTCGAATTTGTTATAGAAAAAGTTGAAGTCTTTGATTCAATCAAAGATTTTAAACAAGATAACTTTAATGAATCAGCACTAGGAATACTAAGTGAGAATCAGGCTTTAGATCAGAAAAAGAAATTGTTACCGTATAGACGAGATGTATATAAAGTTGGAAATGGTAAAGAATCAATTGACGAATTAGTAGATTCACAATTAGTTAATCCTAAATTTGTCTACCTGACAACAACAGTGAAAAATATTGGTAAACAGGCAATAGAAGAACTCTATATGAATCCATTCATGCAAGTGCTTAAATATGAAAATAATGCATGGAACTATGCTGTAGAAGATGGAATTGACGAAAAAAGTATTATGTGGGGCGAGGTTGATTATCTAGCACCGCACGGGAAGGGAAAAGATTTTTACAATATTGGCAGTATCCTACCCGGACAAACGATGAAAGTTCACTTAGGTTATTTTGTAGACGAGGATAAACTGGATTCAATATTCCTTGATGCTTTCAATTACAGTGGGTTTGGTGATTATGAAAACATGAATGAGAAAGATCGTTTGTGGATTGATATTCGTAAATAGTAAAAACGATAGGAACAAATAGATAAAAAAGGTTGCTAATATTTAGCAGCTTTTTTTAGTAGAAAGAATTTTTATAAATTAATCCAATTTATCTCCAACAGCAACAAATTACTGAAATGAGACGGTACTGGATGAAAATTGCAAGAGGTAAAGAATTGCTTACATCGGAACAACGACAGGCTCTTATGCAAATTCCTAAAGATGAGCGGGGTCCAGGAACCTACTACACTTTTCTAAACGAGGAGAGAAAAAACGATCTCCGGTATCCCAATTCGCAATAAACTCATATCAAAAGCATCCCAAATTCAATCATACATTGTATGTTGAAACAAATCGGTGCATCTCCATCTTGAAGGGTCCAATTTCTCAGTATTACTTTAGAGAAATTGGCTTTTTTTATTGAAACAACCACTTGACGAAAGAAACAATCTGTTATATATTAAATAAAAATAATAACAACTGTTATAAAACAGTTTAATTCAGGGAGGAATTCTAATGTCAAAGTATCGTGATGGTTATGATTTTTATTGTGAAATGTGTGAGCGCTATGGTTTAGAACCAATTTCATTCCGCTATTATGTGTTACAGTTATCACAGCAGCAACTTTCAGCTTACAACATGCAAGCAAAACAATTAGGTATTTAATAGTTATTGTTATTAAAGGATGTGGTTATTACGGACGTCGACGTGAATATTTTATAAAAAGCCCAGCCATACTAACTTAAATGGACTGGGCTTTTGTATATTTGATAGAAATATCAGACAATTCGTTGACAGAATTAACTATCTGTTATATATTATTTAAAAATATAAATTCTGTTATATAACAAAGGAGTGAGATACATATGTCACACTATAAAGCTGGTTACGAATTTTATCTTCATTCAATCCACCTTTAAAGGTGTGTGATGAATGAGGATGTGGTTCCTTTGCAGTTGGTCTCCAAATGAAGATAAAGCCTCTGGCGGATGTCATGGATTTTGAAAGGAATGAATTGTGCTAGCACAATTCAAAATCCAGACGCAATTACGCCAAGGCGAAATTGATTTAGAGATATGCGAGCAATTTGATTTAGAACCCATTAATTTCTATTATTATGTCAATCAATTATCGCAAGAACAATTAGAGTATTATAACGAGGCTGCACAAATGAAAGGAAGTTATTAGTATGACAGATTATCGAGAAGGCTATGAATTTTATCGACAAATATGTGAGAAACACGATTTAGAGCCAATAAATTTTCACTATTACATTTTAAACTTATCTCATGAGCAATTAAATGCTTACAATGAACGAGCCAAAACATTTGGAGGTCCAATAGAATATGAAGTCTCTTAACTTATAAAATGCCTTACTGCCAGTATGTGACAGTAAGGCATTTTTGTTAGTTTTCGCAAAGAAATTATTCAAGCATCGTAAAAATACAGTAAAATTAAATATTCTAAAGATAAATAGGCTAATTATAATACGTACTATAGCACTAAAGTAATTAAAGTCTTTAAAAACGGGTTTTTTTAGTGAGTTAAAAGACCTCATTTTTTGTCCTTTTTATTGAAAATCCTCAAATGTATATTTGAATGTTTTGATATTTGGGTTGAATTAACTGCTTTTCTCAGACTATAATTAAATTACAGAAAAAAAGGCGATATCCTACAACTATATACCTCGCTAAAATATAAAGCAAAAGTACTAAACTCTTCTTATATTAATGAATGGAGAATGACAATGATGAATATCACGCCTAGTAATATCAATCAAGTTACCTACAGTCTAAAAGAATTACAAGATATTTTTTCAGCGATGAACAGTTCAATCATCGTAGCGATTACAGATCGAACTGGGAAAATCACGTTTGTTAATGATCATTTTTGCAAGATTTCTAAATATACTCGTGAAGAATTATTAGGGCAGGATCACCGTTTACTCAATTCAGGATTTCATCCAAAATCTTTCTTTAGAGAGATGTGGAAAACTATAGGTAAGGGTGAAATGTGGAATGGCGAGGTATGCAATCGCGCAAAGGACGGCGGTCTTTATTGGGTGAAGACAACGATCTTTCCTTTTCTTGATGACTTTGGTAAACCGTATCAATATATTGCTATACGGGTCGATATTACCGCACAAAAGGATTTAAAAAAGATTACCCATATTGCTTATCAAGATGAATTAACAGGGCTACCCAATCGTCGTAAATTAGACCAACGTTTAGAATATGAATTGCATCAATCTCGTTGCACTGGCAAAAAGTTTGCGTTATTTTTCATTGATGTGAATCGTTTTAAAAACATAAACGATGGACTTGGTCATATCATAGGGGATATGTTCTTAGTGGAAATGGCGGAGCGTCTTCGCAACGTTGATTATACATCTAATTCCATCTACCGCCACAATAGTGATGAATTTGTCATGATACTAAATGATGTTGACCGTATTGAGGAGAAGGCCAGGGAAATAATCAACGTCTTTAATGAGAGTTTTATAGTCGATACATATGAATTCTATGCAAGCATTAGTATGGGGATTAGTATTTTCCCAGATCATGCAAACTCCATAGAGGCATTATTGAAGAATGCAGATACCGCCATGTATGCTGCGAAATCTACACGTGGTAATCAATATCGCTTGTACCGACCGAATTTGGATGAAATCAATAATCAATGGCTTTTACTTGAAACAAAATTACATCAAGCGTTAAGAAGAGATAGTTTAGAGTTACATTATCAGCCAAAAATCAATTTAAAAACGAATAAAATGACTGGCATGGAGGCATTACTTCGCTGGTATGATCCTGAACTAGGCCAGATGTCACCAGATCGTTTTATTCCATTTGCTGAGGAATGTAGGCTTATTAATGACATAGGTGTGTGGGTATTAAGAAAAGCATCTGCTCAGGCACGTGCTTGGAATGAGATACATAATTTAAACTTACGAGTAGCTGTAAACATTTCACCGATACATATTAGTACACCAGGATTTGCCGCTATGGTACAAGAAGTGATTGCCGAAACAAAAATTGATCCGCACTTTTTAGAAATTGAAATTACAGAAATGAGTATGCTGGATTATACGGAAGATTTAATTAATACCATTAATCAATTAAGAGCACTTGGTATTACAATTTCAATAGATGATTTCGGAACTGGTTATTCGTCACTGAATTATTTAAAGACATTCCCAGTCGATGTCTTAAAAATAGATCGTGCATTTGTCCAAGATATTGTGCCTGAAAAATCAGGAATTGCTATGATTTCAGCCATGATTTCTCTAGCACATGCCTTAAATCTTCAAGTAGTAGCTGAAGGTGTCGAAGAAGAAGCTGAATTAAATGTGCTACGTGAGCATGGCTGCGATTTCGTTCAGGGCTATTTCTTCAGTAAGCCATTATCGGTAGAAGCCTTTACGCAGTTGATTGTAGATAGCTGTATGTAGTGAATATGGAGGATCTTGTCTTTAATTTTAGACAAGATCCTCTAAGTGTTTATGGATTATTTGGATAATAGTTGGAAGGGTAATTTGACATATACGATTTTAAAAGTCCTGCCAAATATTTCAATTACATTTAGAGATGTCCAATAGCCACTTTTAATCGTAATCACTTCATTCAATAATTTGAAATCAACCAGGTTTGTTTATGTTGTAATTTTATTTTATGATTAATATAAAAATAGGAAAGAAGAAAGAGATGTACTATGCAAGAAACTTTTTTTCAATTATTGGAACAGGCTGGTCCGTTTGCAGTCTTTTTAAGTTTATTCATTAATATAGTAGTGAGTATTATAGGTGTACTACCAAGTGTATTTATTACAGCAGGAAACCTAACAATTTTTGGTCTATATAACGGTTTAATCGTTTCTATTATCGGTGAGGGGTTAGGCGCATTAATTAGCTTTATTTTATATAGAAAAGGGTTAAAGAAATGGAGACATAGTGATTACCAACATCCAGTAATTTTAAAATTAAAGCAGCTTGAGGGATATAATGCATTTTGGGTTATTTTATGCTTAAGAATCCTCCCATTTGTTCCATCTGGTGTTATAACGTTAGGATGTGCATTTTCAAAAGTTTCTCTAGGTATATTTACAGTTGCTAGTACGTTAGGGAAAATACCGTCACTTATTATAGAAGCAAGCGCAATATATGGTTTTATGCAAGTTGATCTTAAGTGGAAATATGTAATCATTATTGTTACCTTGATTCTCTTTCTAATATGGAAGGTAAAGAATAAGTCTTCATATTAAAGTCGAAAGGGAGCACTATTCTAGAAATGAGCATTTTGTGGCTGATCACCATAATATGTATAGAAAGGGGTACCGTCAGTATGGCGGGTGTAAACCAATTAGAACGTGATTTTATCCGTATGCGGCAGTGTGAAGGGATTGAACTGGCTAAGAAAGAAGGAAAGTTTAAAGGTCGGTTAAAGAAGTACCATAAAAATCATGCAGGAATGAATTATGCAGTAAAGCTTTATAAAGAGGGAGAAATGACTGTAAATCAAATTTGTGAAATCACAAATGTTCTAGGTCCTCATTATATAGAAAGCAATCGGAAAGGAACATTTGATGAGATATACCAAAAATCGGAAATATATAATAGAAAATAAATTTCATATAGAGGTGGAATTATATGCCTAAAATTGACAATATGTTAGCAATTCTATGGATGCTTCGTTCAGGTGAAAAAATTACTGCAAAACAAATTTCAGAAAAGTTAGAGATGAATATAAGGACTGTGTATCGTTATATTGATACAATTTCAACAAGTGGCGTACCTATCATTTCAGAACCAGGACATAACGGTGGATACACTTTATTGAACAATTTTATTGAGGCTCCTCTTTTTTTTGATTTTGAAGAGCAAACTTCACTATTTCACGCTGCTGTTTTTGCAGAAGAAGCCGGATATTATGGAGGTGAAGCACTAAATAGGGCCATTTCAAAACTAAGTAAATACTCAAATCAAGAGCAGGAAACAAAGATAAATCAACATTTAACTAGTCTTGAAGTAATAAGTCGATTAAGTTCACCCTCTATGGAACCTTTTTTGAAGGAGTTGGAGCAGGCTGTAGCTGACGGGTACTCAGTAAAAATTCTTTACCATAAAAGTGGCGAAAAGCAATTAAATTATAGATTGGTCGATCCGTACAGAATTATCTATTGGAATAATAAGTGGTATGTGATTGGATTTTGTCATCTTAGGAATGATATCCGTAGTTTTAGAGTAGATCGAATTGAAAGTCTAATGCTAACCGAAAATAAGTTTAACCGGCCAGAAAATTTTTCAGCACGTGACTTTTTTATGAATAACCTCCTTCCAACTATAGAAGATCAGGAAGGGATTACTTATTTGGTTATTAATGGAAATGAAAGTACGCTGAATGATGTTTGCCAACATTGGTTTTTAGGACATTATTTACAAGAACGGACTTCAAATCAAGCAGTTTTTCTTCTTGAAAAAGATATGATACATACATATGTACCTTATTTACTTTTACCGTACAATAAATCTATTAAAGTTATTGAGCCAATAAGTCTTAAGAAAAGACTTATTGAAGTTCTGTCGGAATTAATAAAATTTCATCAAGTATGATAACTTCCCTGACGTTAACTGTCAGGGAAGTTATTTTATAATAGCTATATTAATTGTGATTGGAGTGTTATTGGATGCAAACAAAAAAAGTTTTTCTATATGTATTTAATACAATGTCGGACTGGGAATATGGATATTTAATTGCTGAACTAAACTCAGGAAGATATTTCAAAAAAGATTTAGTGCCTTTAAAAGTAATTACAGTAGGGGCTAATAAAGAAATGATTACTACTATGGGAGGACTGAGCATAAAACCAGATATTTCCCTAGATGAATGTACTCTTGAGAGTAAAGATCTTTTAATTTTACCTGGAGGGACTACTTGGGGAGAAGTTATTCATCAACCAATCATGAAAAAAGTTGGCGAAGCCTTAAAGCTCGGCACTAATGTTGCTGCAATTTGTGGTGCAACTGAGGCTCTTGCGAATATGGGATACTTAGATTCTAGAAAACACACAAGCAATGACTTAGAGTATATTAAAATGGTCTGCCCAAATTATAAAGGCGAAAAATATTATGAGATGAGACCTGCAGTATCTGGTGAGAATTTGGTTACTGCATCAGGAGTAGCTCCTCTGGAATTTGCGATGGAAGTACTGAAAAAATTAGATGTATTTGCACCAGATACATTACATTCATGGTATAACCTAAATAAGACTCATAAACCTGAATACTTCTTCCAGTTAATGAATTCAATAAATAGATGAGCTAAAAAAATCAATTTAGCAGATTTATATTAGTTTAAATAATTACCATGCTCTAGACAATGTCAAAGCATGGTTTTTGAATATAACTTAAAAATGCTTACGGAGTAATGAAAAAGCCCAATTTCTCTATTAATTAACGCTGAATTTTGACTAGTTAGAAGCAATTTTGTCTACAAGGAATAAAAACAATTTTCTGATATTTCCCGAAAAATAATTGATATTATTTAACTGTTTTGCTAAAGTTATATAAAATATCAATTGATGATGTGGCCAAGTAACTAAGAATTGTGAAACAGAGAGTATAGCGTTCGCTGAGAGCTATATCACCGCTTCTTATCTGAAACCTACCACGGAGATGTTATGCAAAACATAACCGAGTCGTTTTCGTTACAAAACGTTTGAGGGTTTTAAGTTTTTCTTAAAACTAAATTCAAGGTGGTACCACGTTTATTCGGCACAAAGACGTCCTTATGTTAGGGACAGCTTTGTGCTTTTTATTTTCTGTAGAAACGGAGGAAAGAACATGACAACACAACAAAATGATTTTTCAAAATGGTACATTGAAACAATCCAAAAGGCAGATTTAATGGATTATACTCCGGTCCGCGGCTGTATCGCATTTAAACCAGACGGCTATGAAATTTGGGAACATATTCAGGAAGAAATGGACCGCCGTTTTAAAGAGACAGGTCACCGCAACGCTTATTTCCCTATGTTAATCCCTGAATCCTTCTTCCAAAAGGAAAAAGATCATATCGAAGGCTTCTCACCTGAACTTCCTTGGGTAACAGAGGCAGCTGGCGAAAAATTAGAAGAACGTTTAGCACTTCGTCCGACATCCGAAACGATGATTGGACATTTATATTCTAATTGGATCAAAAGTTACCGTGATTTGCCGGTCTTAATTAATCAATGGGCCAATGTTTTTCGCTGGGAAAAGAAAACACTTCCGTTCATTCGAACATCTGAATTTTTGTGGCAAGAGGGCCATACAGCGCATGTTGATGAAGAAGATGCACGTAAAGAAACAATGCAAATGTTAACGATTTATAAAGAGGTAGTTGAAGATTTACTTGCAATCCCTGTCTATGATGGACAAAAAACACCTTCTGAGCGTTTTGCAGGCGCAGTTGATACATTTTCTATCGAAGCAATGATGAAAAATGGAAAGGCCGTACAAGCTGGTACTTCTCACTATTTAGGGACAAAATTCGCTGAAGCCTTTGATATAAAATATTTAAATAAAGCCAATCAGCATGAACATGTACACACAACTTCTTGGGGGACTTCCACACGCTTAATTGGTTCTGTCATTATGGTTCACGGTGATGAACAGGGGCTTATTTTACCGCCACGAATTGCACCAACCCAAGTTGTCTTAATACCTGTAGGTCCATGGAAAAAGAACCCTGAAATTATGGAGAAACTAGATGACATCTTCGCAGTCCTTAAAAAGAAGGGAATCCGAGTACATCTAGATGATTCGGACCAATCACCTGGCTTCAAATTTAACGAATGGGAATTAAAAGGTATACCAATTCGTATTGAACTAGGACCTCGTGATTTAGAGAAAAACCAGGCATTGTTAAAAGCACGAGATGAAGATGAGAAGCAATCCATTGACCTGAATGACATTGTTTCAGCAATTGAGCTTGAATTAACAACGATGCAAACGCGTTTATTTGAAAAAGCACGTACATTCCGTGATGAAAACGCTCATACAACGATCGATACACTTCAGGAATTACAGCAGCATATTAACACGTCCAAGGAAAACGGATCTATTCCTGGTTGGATTCTTGCTGGATGGTGTGGAGATGATGCATGCGAGGAAAAAGTGAAAGAAGAGACAAAATATACTTCCCGTAACATTCCATTTAACCCACCAACTACGAAAACTACATGTATTTGCTGTGGCAATGAAGCGAAACATACAGTTTGGTTTGCTCAGGCATACTAAGTTGTCAAATTTTACTTTCATACGCAATTATTCAGCTTTTGTAATATCTCCATATTTACAATCCATATACAGATTATCTGTGGCGGCTGTTATTTTTTCTAACTTTTGTTGTTTAGTCTTGTAAAATTGTTCTAATTGTTTCAATTTCGTCTGAATGATAGGCTGTTTATTAATTTCCTTGATGACTTATCGATGAGTGCTATTTGTGCTTGAATGGCTCGTGATACAACTTCTGTGATGTCCACTATTTTCCCTCTATGTTTGACTACATGAGTAGAACAAACGTTGCAGGTATATTCTTTCAATACTATTTTTGTTTACGACTCGTTTTCCACTGCATTTCTAGCTGGAAATGCAGTGTTTTTATCTTAAATTATCAATGTTTTTTCTATGTTTTCAAAAAAATGCTAGTATGCTAGAATAAAAATAGAACGTATATTCTTTTTTATGGAGGGTGAAAACAATGAGTTATGATTTAATGGTCTTTGATAAAGAGCAAGCTCCAAACAATAAAGAAACATTTTTGCAATGGTATGATGAACAAACAAAATGGGCAGAACCACATGACTACGCAACAATAACAGTTACAACACCAGCATTACAAAAATGGTATCAGGATATGGTGGAACAATTCCCCAATATGAATTTGGTGGATGAGGAATTATTGGATGAGGATGAAGATGACGATTTAGAGAGTCGTTTAACTGATTATAGTATTGGTTATGCCATGATTTACACAGCTTTTGCCTGGTCTGTAGCGGAGGAAGCATATAATACGATGAAGGAGCTTGCAAAAAAGCATGGAGTCGGTTTTTTTGATGTGAGTGGTGAGGGGGAGATTTTCTAAATCATTAAATCGTATGTCGAGAGGTGGATAAGAAATGACAGAAAATCTTATTGCGCAATGGCAAGAGCAAAGAAAGACTTTTGACGCAAATAATACCAAAGCAATTAATGCCATGCATAAGCTAAGGGAGCAAATTCAAAATGCAGAGCCAACAGAGGTAAATTTGCGCATTCTCGTCGAAATTTTCTGCATGTTGCAAATGTATGACGAGGCATACAAAATTTTTACATCCGTCATGGATTTACGCAATAAAAAAGATCAGAGAAAATACGGCTCGATTAAATATTGGATTGACAATCCACAAAATGTAAATCCATTATTGCCACGTGTCGTTCAGGAGGAAGCGAAGATGAAAATACCATTACCAACATTTAAATATATGCCGAATCCAATACAAGCGAATATTTTTAAAACGGGTGAATTAGTTGTTTGCGACTGCTGTAAGCAAGAAGTGGACATTTATTGTACAAAAGGCATTTATGCGATTGAAGAGGTGGAATATCTTTGTCCAAGCTGTATTCATAGTGGGCTGGCTGCGCAAAAATTTGATGGTCAATTTCAACAAGATTTATTAAATTCCGAACTTGTGAAGAATGATGACTATACAGATGAAGTGTTGCATCGAACACCCGGATATATTAGTTGGCAAGGAAATGATTGGGTAGCCCATTGCACGGATTATTGCGCATTTATTGGTTATGTTGGCTGGCAAGAGCTGGTGGAGATGGGCATTACGGAGGAGTTTGAACATTTTAATGGTCATACCAAAGAAGAGCTAGCCGCTACTTTACGTAATAATGGCTCGCATCAAGGTTATCTATTTCAATGCTTAGAATGTCAGCAATACATTCTGTACTCCGACTTTGATTAAATCTAGGTTACATTGGTGAAATATTGGGAAGTTGACCATGGCTCTGAAGAAAATGTACCAGAGCTACTACACTAGTTAGTGGATTGTCCATTTGAAGGAATTCACCAACCCGAAATTTATGCGGATTTTATCGCCATATCGTGAACGTTTTGAGGAAATATTGAAGGAGCTCATGTTATGACAATAGGGGCATTGACTTTGCCGTCTAGTGATGAATTGATGGATATTGATGTGTGCGAATACAATGATGGTCGTGGTTTTGGTGCAGAAATCAGTTACTTGTAGTTTGATAATGAAGAAATTACGATTGTCCTTTTTGTGACGCGATGACAACTTCTGATAAAACAATAATTATGGAATTCTATATCAAAACAATCAAATGGGGGGAAATGAATTTGTCACAGTATATAGAACAGTTTTTGGCGGATGTATGGCGGCAGTTAGAGCACTTTTATCAGCAGGAAAATGACCGAATTAGTAAAATGAAGGACTGGAGCCAACTCCATATAGGGGTTAATCATTATGTAAAGGTGAAATGGACATCAGAAAAATTGAATAAATTACAATGGGGAACCCCTCATTATGGAACGATTTCGATTTATACATATGAGCCATTTAGTTGGCATGACGATGCTTATAGGGTAGCAGCGGGCGATTACATGCAAGAGATAACAGACATCAACCAAATAGAAGAATTATTTTCCGTTTTATGTGCCAAAATGGATGCGGTTTTCCAATCTGATGAATATCATGCGAAGCTTTTTGATTATCGTCTTCAACTTATATTAGAATTTGAGCACGAGGGGCGTGAGCTTTGCTATCAAAAAGAGCTACTAAATAACGACAAATTTACATTAGCGAAACAAACGTTAGCTACTTTTATTGAAACAAAAGTGATGGCTGATTTACCTGTATGTCCTGCTAAGAAAGATGGATTTTTCTTTGCACATTGCCTAGTCAATCCATATTTTTTTCATCAGAGCGTAGCTGATATCGAACCATTAGTGCAACGGTTATTGGAGAAGTATAGCGGGAATGAAGAAAGCTTAAACAAGTGGATATATGATTATACATTGGCATTTAAATCTTGGGCAGAGGAGTATGTTTTATCAGTTTATTTTGAGGAGACAGGAGAATATGAAACGAAATGGATACTAAACTCAGCGGCTAGACCTAAGCAGAAGGAGCTAGAGTTCTTCGTTTATATTGCCTTACAAATCGGACCTAAAGAACCTGATACACGTAAGCAATATCTTGAATTGGCGCAGCAACTTGGCTCACAAGAGGCGGAGGATTATTTACAAAATGGCAGTGATCATTTTGAACATAGAAGGGAAAGTGCGCGCTTTCAAGGAGCAGCCAATGATATTCGAAAATTCATTTCAATTCACATCATTGTTGAGGAAGAAGAGGCCTATCGTGAAGCATTGCATTACATCATCGATTTGTTACAAGCGGGCTTTGTCAAAGGCTATAGCTTACAGTTAGAGAGTCAGGAAGAAAACTATTTACCGATTCAAGGCCTTGCGAAAACTGAGCTGCATCAATTTTTTGCAAATTGCCTTGCGTATCCCAACCTGTTCCCATTGATTGCCGACTATGCAAAAGTGGCAATGGAGGAATATGCATGGTATGAGGACGTGGAGCCTAGCGAGCTATCCGCTATGCCTGGAACATATGCTGTATTTGGTTTAGGGCTTTATAGCGATGCTTATTTCCCCCTTGTGCAAAGCTATATGTCACTTGTTGATTCAGAGCACCAGCTTGTACAAAATAACTATGCAGAAGCTTTTCTTCACATGCACGATCTAGCAGTGGAACGGATGCCTGTACTGATTGACATTTTACTTAGCGCAAATGAGGGGGAGCTCGAGCAGTTAAAAGGAATTCACGTTGATGAACTGGAATTGCTAGCTGAATTGATACTTCAACTGGAGAACAAAGAAGATTACCAACGCAGCTATGTATTATATCAAATTTTTGGCAGTATGGAGGATCTAGCACAGCGCATTGAAAAAGATTCAGCACCAATCCAAGAAATGCTAGAAAAATTAGTAGGTTGGATGGAAGATTACTAATTTGTTAGCTTTCCTTAGTTCTTTAAAGGGTGGGACTTCTCTGTAAGGTAGGAAGTGCAATGTTGAGGAGATGCTAGCTAATATGTCATTTTTATTAGCTGTCATGTTTCAGATGATAATAGATGAAATCAGAACATTGCTTAAATCGAGAGTAAAAGAGCTGTAAGATAGTTAAAATCGCAGTTGCTTTTGATAAAAAATCAGATTTGTTCACCACCTCCGAGTTGGAGAACAATCAAGAAAGAGGTGAATTCTGTTGTTAGATATTAATCAGACTACTGCTTGGATCGATTTGTTGTCCACATATAAAGTCAATCCGAAATATGGCAATCCTGATGTCATTGATCAGTACCTGGATCAGCGGGATGCCGATCCGTTTGATTCACAATGGATGGCTGCACATGGCGACCTGACAGCTATCATTGACAGTAAGTTGGTAACGGATCGAAAGAAGATAGAGATGCTTCAGGATCGCGCCAGTAAGCAAATTTACGAAACAATCATTGGACAGACTAGTCACTCTGACCTAGCCGCCTATGCATCCGATGATGTAAGGCTGATTGTTGGCTACCTAGTGACGGGCCGAGTTAACAGTTTTGCTCTTGAAATGAAGGAAAATTACGAACGCGGCGATTTACCCAATGTTGAAGGGAGTCCTTTTTCATGAGAAAAACTGTACTGGCAGATGTTTCAATCTGCTGGCGCACAGTGATACCCGGCAATATAGGCATAGTTTGTGGCTTGATTTAGAGAAAGAAGGTGTACTTGTCAGTGAAGGTTGGGGTGTAGCGTTTGCTGCATTGCGACTATGGGCACTTGAACTGAGTGATGGACGCGAAATGGCATCTTCTATCTGTTAGAAAAGGAGCCTCAATCATGTATCTAAAATATTCGCCAAGAACGATTGTACCTTTCACTGTCCTTTCGCTACGGGAAAACACTGCTCATGCGGTAGTTACAATAGCAACAACCGCTGTACTGGTAGTTTTTATAGGCAAATTCGACGAAACTATAAGCTTCATTTTATCAACATCCTATGTATTTGAAATAACGGATACTTATAATAGTTGCGTTTGGTCTAAATTTCAAGTGTTAGTAAAAGTAATTAATGGCTAGTGGTGTCACGATGGAAACATCTATATGGATTCCTTTAATTAACATCTGAGATGAAGAAAAAATTTGGGTAGGAACAAGAGTTAGATTATACAATGTAGATCTAACTCTTGTTGAAGATAGCAAAGATGATTACTACGAATACTTAATATCATCTATTTATGACAATGAAACTCACTTACAGCTAACGGTTCACTTTAGAGCTTTATAGATCAAACGAGAACATATGTTTGTTTCTTGATTTGAAGTATAGTATAATTTTTTAATATCTAAGGAAGTGAAAGTATGTTTTATCCGATTGGCAACACAACAATAGATTCTGATAAATATAGAGAAAAATTTGCAAAACGTTATTATCTGCCTTTTATGAAAGAATTGATAGACTTATCCGGATGTTCTTTAAAGGAAGCAAAAGAGTTGATTGATATAGTGATTCATGAGGAAGGCATTATTGTTAGCCAAACATCACAAGAAATACAAGATACTTGTTTAGCTGAATTACAAGATGATTGAGAGAGAGTTGGATTATGCCAAAAAAATTATTGAATATGTTAGAAAAATGGTATGAGGAAAATCAACATGACAAAATTGTAGAAGCGATTGAACAATTGTCTAAGTCAGAGCGAGATTACGAAATAGTAGGTCATTATGGTCGTGCGCTTAATAATGTAGGGCGTTATCATGAAGCGTTATCCCAGTTATGCACAGTAAAAAAACAGGGGCAACAAGATGCGGATTGGCATTGGCGTGTTGGCTATGCTTATTTCTATAGCCAACAATGGCAAGAAGCACTGGCTGCATTTGAAAAAGCAAAGGAATTACAGTTTGATACTAGAACTGAAGAGTATATAGTAGCCTGTCGGAATATTATGAAAAAGTCAGCAAAAGCGCTAGATGATTTCAAGCTTGTACCTTTTCATGAGCGTGATTTCAGTCAATTTTGGGAAAAAAGCGATTATGCGGATAAAAATTATGTAGAAGTATCCCCCACTACCGAAATGATTGCTTCTATAGAAGAGGAACTTGGCTATAAATTGCCAGCAGATTATATTTGGTTTATGCAACAACAGAACGGCGGTATTCCAGTAAACACTTGTTTTCCAACGGCTATGCCGACTTCATGGGCAGAAGATCATGTGGCGATTACAGGGATGATGGGCATTGGTCGCGAAAAGGCTGATAGCTTGTGTGGCAGTTTGGGAAGCAATTTTATGTTGGAAGAATGGGGCTACCCAAATATTGGCGTTGTCATAGCCGATTGCCCGTCAGCAGGTCATGATATCATTATGCTTGATTATCGTACATGTGGTGCAGATGGCGAACCTGCTGTTGTACATGTAGATCAAGAGGCAGATTACTATATTACTTTCCTTGCGCAGAACTTTGCGACTTTTATTGTCGGATTGGTGAATGAGGAAGTATTCGATACATCTGAACAAGATAAACTTGACGATTTGGATATGGTGAAACATGTACCATTCTCTCCTTTGTTACAGTCGTTATGTGAGAAAGCTGGAGAGAGAAATCGGATAGAAGCAGTTATTCGAGGTATTTGTACGCAGATTGTAGAGGACAAAGGCTATTTTGCTTTACATGCAGACGAGATATCCATGCTGATGTATGATATCCAGTTTTGGTTGTACACTGGTGCTAATTCGAAGGTGACGCAAGCTCAATATTTAGCGGATTACAAGAATATCATTGCACTTGCACAAGGTTTCAGTACAGGAGGATATGCCCCAGACTTTGTTTCAAGTTGGTTAAATGAACGCATAGAGCAGGGGGAAATTGTAAGTCAAGAGGGGCTATTAAGTTTTACAACGGATAAGGTAGCTAATCTACATGCTCAAATGATGAATGAAGAACTAAAACCTTTTAGATGGCTAGAACATGATAGTGGAAATATTTCGCTCCTATTAGAAGTAGGCATTTATAAACAGGAGTTGTTTGAAACACGCGCAGATGAAGGATTTCAAGGTAATGGCTACGACTGGTGCTCGCTTGCGGAAATGTATTTGCAAGAGAAGTTGCCAGAGCTAGAAGGCATTGTGCGTTTCGACCCAGAAGCAGATATTTTCTGTGCTTATGCCGACAAAAAAGACGCATTGTTGCGATTCGCTGTTGGATTTAAACAAGCCTGTGAAAATGATGAACTGATATATGAGTTATTTTCTAGGGCAATATTGGATTAATAAAGGGGAAAAGTAACCGATTTTATTTGGATATAGAAGAATAATAGATTTATTGGAGGAATATAAGATGAAAGAAATCATTTTTTTAAAGGGAATGTATCAAGATAGTTATTATCCTACATTTTTAGTTGATAAAATTAAAGAATTATTGGAGCAAATTGTCCGCTATTTAGAGCAAGGTCCCCATTCATTAGAAGATATACAAGTAAAATTTGATGAAATTACACGTGCGATTAATGATTTAGAAGACGAGTTTTTAGAACATGACAGTGAAATTGAAACGGTTGCACGAGATAGTATTGCATTAACTGTTATGGATATATTGGATGTATACAACGTGAAGATTGATATTGAAGACGCATTAAGAGAACGTGAATGGTAGTGAGTTATGTTTAAATAACTGTTACGATGCTACCCATACTCTACATTAAGGCTTTTAAAGAGGGGTTTTTTACTAATTAGAAATTCAAGATAAAGGGGAATGGCCTATGCAAGATATTCGACCAACGTCACGCTGGCGCAATGCGAAAAGAGAAGAAGAGGAAGAATTTACTGCTGGATTGATTGAGAAAGATGACTGTATTTACGCGGAATTGTTTCCAGATAGTTTTATTCATCAGACGGAAATGGTGCTAGAGCAGTATGCAGCATCCATTGCGAAACTGCCAAATCAGCCAGATAGCTATCCTGCCATTATGAAATCTATTGAAACAGCGGTACTTGCCCTAAATGAGATTAATGAGGTAGGTGGAGGCGGATTGATTGAAACTGGCGAACGAGAGGAGCTTTGTGATTATTTTGACCAAGTGCTGATTCAACGTGGAATTGATATTGATGACCTTACTAAAAGTCAGAATCTTGGACGTTATGAGTTAACAGATGATTGGCGTGAGTGGTAATTAGAGGGAGGTGTTCGTTTTGCTTGAATTGACGAGTAACGTATGGGGAAATCTTACAGGACCATATGGCTCTGCAGAGAATGTACCAGTGTTGTTACAGCGATTGAAGCAAGCATACGACCAAGAAACAGTTGATGCGCTTTTTGAAAGCTATTTGTTTCATCAAAATACTATTTATACAGTGACATATGCAGCTGTTCCTTATTTGATGCAGATAGCTTGTTCAACGAATTATCCCGAAGTGCAACATCATTTGTTTATTATCTGCGGTATTATTGAGGCGAGTCGCGGTGATAGTAGCTTTCCGACAGCTTTAAAGATACTTGATGAACATATCGGAGCAAATATTTACAATAGCTATATTGAGGCAATACGTGAGATGGCGTTATTAGGAAAAGATGTGCATACCTACGCAACTACTTTGGATGATAATGTGGAAAAGCGTTATGTTCTCGCCGCAGATGCGACTTATCGAGGAGCGTATAGACTGGCGGATATGCTATTGACGTTTGTGACAGGGGATGAGTATATTGCTATATGTCCACATTGCAAGGAAGATGTATTTTTGTGGGAGGGAGCTACACAGGCATTTGTACAAGACCCTGTTTTCGTCAAGGAACAAGAGGCTCGCAAAGTTGTACCTGCCTCGAAATTTTCAGATATGGAGCAAATATTGTTAGCGGAACAAGCAGTATTGATTGGAGAACACGAACTTGTACATGATTTGCCGTATTTAGCTGGTGAGGTAAACTGTCCTTCTTGTAGTGTAAATATACAAATTTGGTCGGCGCTACTTAAGTAGTAATGAATATATTAAAAATTGAAATGCCAAGAAGAAATGAACTCTATTTTTGTCTCAATACAGTCTCAACAGTGGCGTTGATCCAAATTTTCAACAAAGGGGTGTGTGATTTTGGTCGATGCTTCTTCTATTCATAAAATAACATTTATACTTGGGAATAATGGGTTAATTGACAACCAGAAATACGAGAAGACTCTTTCTTTATCACTTAATGTCTTTGACTATGGTATCTGCAAATTGCGTGATTTCATCAATACAAGGAATATTTCTCAAAGTATCAATTGATATAGTGTGTGATTTTAATGATTATGCGATAGTAAGAAGCATTTTGGTGCATGGATTAAAAACAGCCTTTCTTCCACAAAAGAGTGTGTAATAGTATTACGAAAGTTCGAAATAAAGACAACACTGGAAAGGATGTACAGTTAGATGAAAAAAGCTTTTACATATCAAGACGAAAAATCAAATAAATTTTGGACAATTGATTATTTTGGGATGACAATATGTGTGCATTACGGGAAAAATGGAACGATTGGGAAGTATGAAATGAAAGAATTTGAGTCACAAAAAATTTGTGAAAAAGAAGCCCAAAAGTTAATTGTCAGTAAAATGAAGAAAGGGTATCAAGAAAATCCTACATTTGATTTTGATAATTGTCTTTACTTTGATATAGGGGAATATGGCCCACATCCAAAAACGTCACACCCACGTTTTGTCGCTCATTTCACAGAAGAATTTTATTATGATTGTGGTGATGAAGAAGCACCTTTTGGTAGTGATGAAGGGTCTGATACACTTTATGAAATGGAAGAAGTCATAAGAAAGAAGCGCATCATTGACTTTGCTACTTTCCCGAAACATTTAATAGAGAATATATGGGGAATGCATTATATATCAGTTGACACATTGGATGAAAAAGCTGTACGTGATATCGCAAAAGAGCATGAAATGGATATGATGCAAAGTGACATGATAACTTATGCAACAGCCTTTGGTCAAATTGAAATTACTGGGAAACTAGACTCAGCCTTGAAGAAGAATGCACTTTTAGCATTGAAGCGTTTTGCTATCATGTACTCTGATGGACAATTAACGGCAACGCAGCAGACAATGTATAATGATTTACTTGCGTTTTAAATTGAAGTCTACAATAAATTAGATGGATTATAGCAAGATTGACCCGCATTTGGAGTAAAGAGATGAGAGCGGTTCGCAATGGATAGCTGTAAATTTTTCTATTTTATAGGGGGAGAAGATGATTCCGTTGAAAAATTATCAATTTCACACTTCATTATTTGGAGAATTAGACGTGCCTGTTGATAAAGGGCTTTTTAAAAATTTTACAATTACACTGGCGGGTAAAGAGATTGAGACAAGCCTTGATATTTTTGATGGCATTTTAAATGATGACAATCAAGCAATTGTACAGAAATTTCTTGAGCATATTCCTGAAATGTATCAAAAAGCAAAGTCTACACTTTTTGCTAATTGTCATACTGATTCAGTAATTGCTTATTTTATTCAATATGTGACGGAAGTAATTGATGAAGATGAAGATTATCAAAAATATTTGTTAGAGACTCTCAGTATGGTAGCTGTTGAGGAAATAACAAACGAAGCATTAATTGATGTGTTGGAACCGAGATGTATTCGGATTAGTGCGAATCAACTGCATCAGCTCGATTGTGTTTTTGATTTTTCTCTGGATGAAAATTATAGCGACGAGCTTTTGGTTGTATACTTTGACGAGAATTTTGAGGTATATAGCATTTCTCATGAAAGCTAAATCTTAATTTGAAAAGAAGAAATCAAAAACAGAGAATATTAAAAAACGAAATGATGTAGATTTGCATTAAAGTTGTACCATCTATAAAAAAGTGCGATGAATCCTACAATAGAAATGTAGTGAATTCCTTGATTATAACGAGAAAAATAATTTGGAAACAATGAAAAAGTGAAAAAAGAGAAAAATATACTTCTCGTAACATTCCGTTTCACCCACCAACTACGAAAACTACTTGTATTTGCTGGGGCAATGAAGCTAAGCATACAGTTTGGTTTACTACTAATAATTGAAAAAGTAATACAGCATTAAGCTTGCTTCTTTAATTTAGAGAAGCGGGCTTTTTCTGTTTTTATAAAAAAATAATAGTAGCTCCCATGATAAGGTCGGACTCGACATCTATAGGTTTTGGTTCTTCAATATCAGCAAGGACCCTTTAAATACATTTTCGTATTTATATCGATTATTAATCCTAAAAAACGCAATTTAACCTTAACCTAGATTCATCATTTCTAAAAATTCCAAAAAAGACCAAAATAACATTTGAATTTTTTGAACGCTCATGCTAATTTTAAAATATGAATATAAATAATAATACAAACAATCAAAAAAAACTTAGTTTTATTGAAGCTGCCAGACAAACGCAAATTGTAGAGTGCGCAATCGAGACGATCGCCAGTGTGGGATTTGCACAAGCATCCTTAGCCCAAATTGCCAAACGTGCAGGGATTAGTACGGGCGTGATATCCTACCATTTCAAAAGTAAAGAAGCGTTAATCCGGCAGGTCATTGAAAAGGTGTACACTTCTGGTGAATCTTATATGCGCCCGCTTGTACAATCTGCCACAAGTGCAAGGGATATGTTAAGCGTATATATCGAAAGCAACATTGCCTTTATGTCTGCACATAAAACGTATATGCTCGCTCTATTAGAAATTTGGTCTGGCATCCGGCCTAAAGAAGGAAAGGAGTCATTTGTTTATAGTCTTCAAGAGGCAGCCATTCACGACTTAGAGAAGATTTTCCAATTTGGGCAAATGAACGGAGAATTCCGAGCATTTTCTCCCAGAGTTATGGCGGTAACAATTAGGCAGGCGATTGATGGAGTGCCTCCGCAAATTAGAATGAATCCCGAGCTTGATCTTGATGCTTATGCAAAAGAATTGATCACTTTGTTTAAATTGGCTACCGATAAGAACGTAACGTTGTGAGCATCATCAAAAGCCATCTTAAGGAGGAAAATGGGATGACAGAATGGGATTCAGCCCTTCAGCTACACGGGCTGTGCAAACAATTTGGGAAACAAACCGCAGTTAACAGTGTCAACCTGACTGTGCCTTGCGGTTCATTTTTCGGTTTGGTAGGTCCGAACGGTGCAGGAAAAACGACTCTATTATCTATGGCTGTAGGCCTGCTACGCCCAGACCGTGGAGCGTCGAGAATATTTGGTGCTGATGTTTGGTCAAATCCTTTACATGCTAAGACGTTAGTCGGGGTTCTGCCGGATGGCATGTCATTGCCAGAAAGATTAACCGGGCGTGAACTTTTGACTTATATGGGATTACTGCGTGGACTTGATGCGAAGACGGTTGCCGAGCGTACAGAAGAATTACTTGCGATCTTGGATTTCTGTGACGATGAGCGTACGCTTGTTATCAACTATTCCACTGGAATGAGAAAGAAGATTGGTCTTGCCACGGCCCTTCTACATTCCCCAAAGCTTCTTGTGCTTGACGAACCGTTCGAGGCGGTTGATCCTATTTCTGCATTAACAATTAGAACCATCTTGCAGCAATTTGTTGCCAGTGGTGGTTCTGTCATCTTATCGAGCCATGTCATGGCGTTGGTCGAGCAGTTGTGTGATCATGTTGCTGTTATTGCGAAGGGGAGAGTGGCTGCTTCAGGGCCATTGGATCTGGTGCGTAATGGTAAAAGTCTAGAAGAGGCTTTCGTTCACTTAGTTGGGAAGCGTCCTGAAGAAGGAAAGACACTATCATGGTTAATGTAATGGTTCGAATGAAGCTTTCTTTGCTTCATCACTCGATGAGCGGAGGAAGAGCAATTCTCATGATAATAGGCGGGGTCATCGGTCTATTGCTGGCAGTTTGTACGATTTTACTTGCGATGCTATTTAATAATGATACATCAGCAGATCTTCTCTGTATCGCTTTTGGCCTTTGGATGATTGGTTGGATCATAGGACCTATGTTAGTTGGCGGAGAAGGGACATTAAAAACGGAATACTTCACCTTGCTACCTATTGCCCAACGAAAATTGGCTATAGGGTTACTCGGTGCCTCTTTCATCGGCATCGGACCAATCGTTAGCTTAGTCGCCAGTTTCGCTCTCATTATTTATGCAGCAAGACTTGGCTTTTGGGCTGTTATCGTTGCTGTACCTGCGATGTTGTTGCAACTGGCAATCATCATGCTGATGTCCAAAGTGGTGATGGGGGCGATTGGGGAGGCATCGAAATCCCGTCTAGGTTTGGAATTCGGAGCGCTAATCATTGGAGCCGTCATAGCTTTTCTTAATGTAGGTTGGTATTTACTTCCGAAAATTAACCTATTAGTAGAGAGACCATCACCAGCAATTTCCTTGGTGGCACGAATATTGCCAACTGGCTGGGCGTTGGTTGCGATTGAAGCTGTAAATCAATCCAATTACTTTTCAGCTATAGGTGTACTCTGTGGTTTGGCTTTATTGTGTGGTTTGCTATTCATTGTATGGGCAAGAATGCTGTCAGCGAGCACAAAGAATGAGGCTCGTATAAATCAAGATGGCAGAAATAAATCAATGTTTCTTACTTGTGCCAACATTCTAACGCCAAAAATCTCCAAAATCGGGGTAGTTGTTCTGAAGGAACTGAATACTTGGATTCGGGATCCACAGCGAGGTCGATTGTTGCGAATGGGGCTATGGACGGGGTTATTCTATGGATTATTCGCATCGTTGGGCAGCGTTACTTTATTAATGCCCTGGACCGGCGTAGTCCTCGTAATGTTTACTTGCATATTCTCGAACAATCTTTATGGGTTTGATGGCGGTGCACTGTGGATGACTATTACGACACCGGGTTCAGAACGAATCGATGTACGAGGCCGACAGATTGCATGGTTATTAATTGTAGCACCAGCTTCGATTATAATATCTCTCTTATTCCTTTATTTCAGCAAGTTGGACTGGGCATGGGTATGGGTTTTTGCTTTGCTTCCATCACTACTTGGTGGAGGGGCGGGACTAATCTTGTTCCTCTCAGTTTACAAAATCATACCTGTGACAGACCCACATCGACGCGGACGCGGAACCATTGTCTCTGGTGATGACATGAACGCAGGAGAATTATTGTTAACCAATTTATTGTTGTTGGTATTGCTGCTTTTTGCTTCGATTCCTACATTAATCATAGTGACCTTAGGAACGTTGCTACATCAAAACTGGCTGAAATGGACCGGTGTACCTATGGGAGTGTGTACCGGCCTACTCATTGCTTGGTATTTCGGACGCTTGGCATACCGTCGTTTGGAAACTCATGGTCCAGATATCCTTTCTTTCATGCAGTGTGGCGGAATCGTTCAATCCACTGATATCAAAGTAGCTCAAACAGAGGAGTCATCCACTAAACTATCTGCAGGCAAGACCGTTTTGGTAGGACTACTCGTTACGATGGGGATTATCTTCACGTTGCCACAGGGGATTGTGCCCATTATACTCAAGCTTTTAGATGTAAAGGTACGAAGTTGGTTTATTGCCTTATATCTTCAAGATAACATTCAATTACCTGTATGCATCTTCTTCATTCTAGCTGGTGTGAGTGCTCTGATTATGACTAGAATAATAATGAGGAAACGATGAAACAGCCAAAGAAAAGCCAAAATATACTTCCAGCAGCATTCTGTATAATCCACCAACTACTTGTATTGGCTGTGGAAATGGAGCAAAACATACAATTTGGTAAAAGCATACTAATATCCAAACACCCTCTTAGAAATCAAATAAGAGGGTGTTTATCAATTCATAGTGTTTGACCATTATCAATTGTAAAAACTTGGCCGGTCGCTGATTTTTGAGTCAATTGAAATAAAATAGCCTCTGCAATATCATCTGGTGTTTAAATTCTTTTCAGTGGTAAGTAACCTATTGACTATCTCATCGATATTATAGGTGGATCCTATTTTTACACCATTTTAATTAAAGAAGAGCAGATATCGGCAGATGTTTGGTTAGAACGAATTAAACCAATTATCATGAATGGCATTCACCTAAGAAATAGAAAAGACTTCGATTTATATTTCTTGAAAGAAGTTTTGAGGTCCTGAGAAAAAGAAGTAAGATTTCTCTTGAGTTTATCAACCTAAGATGATGCATGGAAATGAAGGAGATGGCGAATCAATCATAAACTACATGAACAAAAGTATAAAACGAATGCCATTATCACAAAATAAAAATTGACTGGACACTAAATGGTGTCATATAATTAAGACACCATTTAGTGTCCAATTTAAAAGGGAGAGGGGATTTTGAGCGAGAAATATCAAGAGCGTGATGTTTATGCAGCGATTGCTGACCCAACAAGACGTCAATTAATACGTTTGTTGTCGGATGTAGAAGAATTACCTCTTCACGAATTAACGGCTCAATTTCAAATGGGTCGTACAGCAGTTTCTAAGCATCTGGCTATCCTTAAAGATGCTGATCTCGTAATGGCTCGAAGGGTTGGTAGGGAAACGAGGTATCGCTTAAATGCCACACCGTTGAAAGAAATTCAAGATTGGGTATCGCATTACGAAGGATTTTGGAAAGAAAGAATGGCTAAATTAAATCTATTATTGGAGGAAAAAAAATGAAAGCAGATGTATCTTTAGATTATCAATTCACAAGTTCAATCGAGCAGGTTTGGGAGGCATTAACGGATTCAGACACACTTGAAAAATGGATATGGAAAAATGACTTTAAACCAGTCGTAGGGCATAAATTTCAATTCCGAGCAGAGCCAAATGAATGGTGGGATGGAATTGTCAATTGCGAGGTGCTTAAAGTGGAAGAACCTCATACATTATCTTACACTTGGGCAAGTGCTGGAGAAACCACTACTGTTACATGGACATTGACACAAGGCGCAGATGGAACTACTAATCTACACCTAGATCAAACTGGATTCAGTGAAGCAACGAAAGCCCGCCAAGGAGCAATCGAGGGAGCTAAATATGCTTGGACTAACATGGGGACTCAGCTTGAAAAAGTGTTAGCAGCATTGTAATTATTTTATAAATGAACAATTGGACGCTTTTCGGAACACGAAAAGCGTCATTTTTGTCGATTCGTAAACAAAGCAAATGCATTTGAAGTTACGCTAACATGACAGTACTAGATTGAATGGAGAGATTATACGATGAAAATAAATCAATTAATTGCTAACAATATAAATCGTTTAGATGTTGTCTTGCTGGAAGATCAATCGTTAGGAATTGCTGGATTGTCCGGATCTGGTAAAACCACATTTTGCCAAACGATTGGTGAAGAATCCAAGAAGCGTCTCGTTTCTTTATTGCCAAAGGCTGAATATCAGTATTTATTCCCCGATATTATGGAAACGAATTTCAGTGCTATCAAAATGGAGAACATGCCTTTAGTACTTTTTCTCGGAAAATCATCCATTTCTTCCAATCCACGTTCAACGATTGGTACTCATACAGGCGTTTTTAAAGAGATTCGCGAAAATCTTGCAGAAAAGTTTGATCTTTCGCCAGAAGTTTTTTCCTTTAATAATGCATTAGGCTGGTGTCCTGCTTGTAAAGGGCGAGGCACTACTAAAAATGTTGAGTGTAAAAAGTGTGAGGGCAAGCGTTATAATCCGGAAGTGGAGCAATATAAACTAGAATTATGGAATCAACCACATAGTATTTCTGATCTTAACAATTTAAGCATTGAAACGATTTATTCCCTGTCAGAGGAATTAAATATTAGCGAGGAAAGACAACATATTCTTCAAAATATTATCAATATGAATATTGGTTACTTAACATTAAACCGCATCATGGGTACCTTGTCTGGCGGGGAACTAACACGACTTTACTTGGCAGAATTTATGGCGGCCAGTGAAAATACCGTGATTATTATTGATGAAATTTCTGTCGGACTTGATCACCAAACTCTGTTGAAAATTTTAGAACAAATCAAACAATTAGGCTATAAAAATCAAATTTGGCTTATTGATCATTCTGACACGGTGTTAAATACAGCGGATGAGCAATTGTTCTTTGGACCTGGTAGTGGGAAATACGGCGGAAAAATTGTCGAAGAATCACCACGTCCAAAACCTCTTTATTCGGAACGAAATCAGGTAATGCCAACAGACTATTATCAATTTCATGATCTTTACTGTCGTAATATTGAAATGGCAGAAATTCAAATTCCTAAAAATAGACTTGTCACCTTTTCAGGGGAGTCTGGGTGTGGCAAATCGACCCTTGTCAATGAGTGTATCTCTATGGACTTCCTAAAACGATATCCAAAAGATAAACTGGTCATGGTCGGGCAAGACCGAAACCAATCGATTACTAGCCGATCAACTGTTGCGACGTTTCTTGATATCAAAAAGAAACTTACCAAATACAGTGACGAAATTGACGATATTTTTCAACGTTCAATTGAGGACATTATTGAGGAGCTTCCGAATGAAGACATCGCTCATAAACGTTTAAGTTTACTGATCAAGCTGGGACTTGGTTATTTGACGTTAGAAAGAAAAACACAATCCTTATCAACAGGTGAATTTCAATGTGTTCATTTAGTTTCTGAGCTGTTTTCAAATTCAAGAAACCCCCATACGCTGTTTATTTTTGATGAGCCTTCAAAAGGTTTATCCCAAAATATTTTAAACCAATTTATTGATAGTGTTAGGGACATTCTGAAAGATGAATCTATCTCTATTATGATGATTGAACATAATGCCTATATGTTAGAAAGCTCTGATTTTATCGTTGATTTTGGTAAAAGACAGCAGGAACCTGTTCGACATCTTGATGTTGTCAGTCACGATGATTATTTTAGTCAACATAACAATATCAATAGTGTTGCTTCATTGCACATATCTTCAACACTAGATTCAAAAAAGGGCATTCATTACTTAGAAGAAAATCATATTAGCTATTTTAAAAATGCAGAAAACGTCTATAAGGGCGGTATTTTAAAAAGCTTATCCTCAATGGCCCGTTTAATTTATGCTGAATACGAATCTGCAATAATCGCACCAGTCGTCGCCATTGATCTTGAAAGACATTTGTATAGTCAATATAGCTTTCTGTATGAAATTGGCGGCCTGATTAACCATATTGTGGCGGCACATCCGACGAATAAAGATACAAGAAGCTTCGATTTCTTTAGTCAGGAAAATCATTGCCCAAGCTGCTCTGGTCGCCTGCAAATTGAAAAATTTGATTTTGATTTAGTCATTCAAGACAAAACAGTGCCATTCTGGGATGGTTTATTACATCCAGACGTGATGGAAGTATTAAAATATTATCAATATCCGAAATTGCAGTTCCTGTTTGATGAGATTAAAAATGAGCTGGGTCAAGATATTAGTAAGAGCTACAATGACATGACAGAAGAAGAAAGACATACATTCCTATATGGTTATTGGGAAAAGTCGTTTTATGATAAAGCAACGAAGTCTTCGAAAAAATGGGAAGGTTTTAATTTTATCCTTGGACGTTATATGGTTATTTCGAAATCAATTATTAAAGAGCAAATGAAAGCTTCAAAAGAAATGGTTCCCTGTCCAATCTGTCAAGGAGCAGTCCTAAACCATAAGAAAAAACTAACATTCGGAGACACTGATATTCGTGAGATTATTCATCAACCGATCGACCAAGTTATAAAAACAGTAGGGAACTTACCAGAGCTTGAAAAACTAAAAGTAATAGTTGGTGGCGATATGACTCTTTCAGAAGATGTCTCCTTACTTCCAAGGGAAACAAAAGTATCGTTAAAAATGCTTGAATTAGAACTAGCAAGCTTTGTCGGTTATGAAATAGTACTACAAAATGTTTTACCATTTTGGGACAAAATTAAAAATAATATCGAAGCGATAAGCAGCCAAAATCTAATTACAATCTGTGATTTTGCCAATATTGACGAAACGAGAGAAACCATTATTGATAAATATTTCACCAACGGAAAATACAAAAAACTAACGTACGTGTACGAAGCATTTGGCTATAAAAAACTTGTCACTCAAATTAATAAAATTAAAGCAAGTCATAAATGTCCATTCTGTAATGGAAAGAAAGTCATTTCAGAAGATAATCTTCACGATGGTGTGTTTAAATTATCGGTACCATGTGTTAGTTGCTATGAAAGTGGTATCAATGATGAAGGGCGTAAGGAAATTGTCGATGGTGTAGACGTGCAAACGTGGCTAACTGGTAAAGTAAGAGATGTTGTGGATGAAAGCTTACGAACGGAAGCTGTTGCAGATATTCCAATTTTCAATCGTATTCGCGAGTTGAATAAAAGAGATATGATGGCAATTTACCAATGCCTTGAACAAAATAATTAATTAAAGAAAGCTACCTCAGAAACACATTTGCAAAATTAATTTGCAAATGTGTTTTTATGTTATTCTGAGTAAGAGCATGTAAAAAGTTATTAGAATAAAAGGGGAAAGATAGGAATGGCAGAATTAATGAATTGGAAAAATGGTGCTCAAGGGCATAAATTTATAGCTTCTTTTAGCGGAGGAAAGGATAGTGTCTTAGCTCTTTATAAAGCAGCGAAGGATGGAGAAGCAATTGGACTAATCGTCATGCTGGAAGAAGAAGGGCAACGTTCAAGGTCTCATGGAATGCCTCCCGAACTCATACGTGCCCAAGCTAAATCTATTGGATTGCCTGTTTATACGGCCGCTTCAAGTTGGACCGATTATGAAAAAGAATTTATGCGCCTTTTAGAAAAAGCTAAAAATCAAGGTGCAGAAGTTTTAGTAACAGGTGACTTAGATATGCCTGAACATGGCTGCTGGCATGATAAGGTTACGAAGAATGCTGGATTAAAACTAGGCATGCCTTTATGGGAAATGGATCATTGTGAAGCTGTCGATGAGTTCATTAACCTAGGATTTGTAACAATCATTGTAACTGTTAATTTATCTCTAGGAATGAGAGAGGACGATTTAGGGAGAACGTTGACTCATGAATACGTAAAGGAACTTGAAGATCGTGGTATTGACCCTTGCGGAGAAGGTGGAGAGTTCCATACTACAGTACTAGATGGGCCAATTTTTAAGCATCCTATTTCAGTTCGTAAAAAAGAGATTATTAGAGACGGAGAATATGCTTTTTTACCTTTGGAACTAGATTAGATGGTAGGAAGGAAAACCTTACAGACGGTTTTCTTGTTTCGCCTATGAATTATAAGTAGAGCATGTTTTGAAAAAATCGAAACATGCTCTTATTTAATGTGGCAGATATATTCTTATTGAGATAAATTTTTAAAGAGTTTGTTTTTCGATAAAAACCCAAATAGTTTCGATAAAGAGCAATTTTGTTTCGATAAATCTTCAAAGTATTCCTCAATTAGAAAGAGATCTTATTCGTATGCGACAACCTGAAGGGATTAAATTGGCTCAGAAGGGAGGTAAGTTTAAAGGTCTTCTGAAGAAATATCATAAGAATTACGCAGGAATGAATTATGCAGTAAAGCTGTATAAAGAAGGGAACATGACTGTAAATCAAATTTGTGAAATTACGAATGTGTCTAGAGCTTCGTTATATAGAAAGTTATCAGAAGTGAATAACTAGGTCATATTTTCACTTCAAAATAGCTGTAAAAAATTCGGTTAAACTATACAAAAATGTATATTAATGCTAAAATTAATTCAAAATTGCAAAAATTCCACTTAAACTGAAGATTCAGCATAGTTCATTAAGCAACCATTTGCTAAGATTTGATTTTAATAGCAAAAAGGCTTGAATTATATAGAATACTTTTAACCACTACCGTCGCAAAAATTTTAACTGAATTTTCTGTTTTTTATTTTTATCTTTTTAGAATAAAAACGAAGACACTTAAGCAGAGGGTAGTAAACATTCATTTTTTTTACTATATCCTTTGGCGAGGGCGACAGAAGTGTGAAAACCTTTATGGAATCGCTTTTCCTTCGATTTTTCGAATCCAAATATGTGCGGGTTTCCATGGGGCGGCTTTTAACCACCGACTAATTTGTAAATACGTTCGTGTACTACTCGTATCCAGCTGAGCTATCACATTTAAGCAGTAGACAATCATGGCGATGTACACTTGGTTATGCACAGCTTGCTCGCTTTGCCCGTAAAATTTCTTGATGTTCAAGTGCTGCTTCATCCATTTGAAAAATAACTCAATTGCCCAGCGCGATTTATACAGCTCCGCAATTTCGTCAGCGCTTATATCAAAACGAAAGGTAATGAGATGTAACTCATTACCTTTCGTATCCAATACTTTAATAAGACGGAACAGATTTTCAGCACGATTTTGCGTCGTGCCAATCACAATCATTTCATCGGATAACACTTTAGAATCTGTAGGTAGCTCAAATGGCTCACGCACACGTATTACCGCATTTTTACGCAGACGTGAGACAAAGAAGAATCCATCATCTGTCATACGATCGAAGCGCTCATAATCCAAGTAACCACGGTCAAAGACGTACATGCATTCTTTGTCATCGACCAGGACTTCTAGCTGGCCACGATCATGTTCTTTCGCATTTGTCAGTGCAGCTTTGTCGGGGTAAGAATAGCCGTTTTCTAAGTAAACAAGGCGTAAATGCAGCTTCACACCAGATTTTGTTTTGCGGAATTCAGCCCACCGATGATTATTTAGATTCAGTGGTAATGTGCTAGAATCAATTATTTTCAGTGGTGTCGTTGTATTTCTGCGTTGATCAAAATTTGATTTTGTATGAATTTGTTCGACTAAGTTTAGAAAAATCTGTTGAAAAAACTCAGTTGGCACTTGGTTTAACCGACGTCCTAGCTGTGAAAAGCTGATGGATGCTAAATTCGTTGCTTTTTGTAAGTCGTCTGAAAATAACGTGTCACTGATAGCACGTAGGCTTTCCGTTTCATTCAGCTGCGCAAACAGTAATAATCTTAAAAATGAAGCGATGTGAAGCTTCTTTGTATAGTAATTTAATTGATGAGTTTCAACTAATTCCTCCATTTGTGTAGAAGAAATAGGTGAAAACCATTGTTCAAATGATGTTTTTCGTGTAAACTTATCCATTGCGTATGTCCTTTATTTTGGATTTGGATGGTTTACTACCGCCCAACCATTATAAAGGATTTTTTTATGCATAGCCGTTATTACAGAAAATTCTGTTTTTGTAAATTCATTGAATTATTTTAATGCGACGCTAGTGACTTTTAACTAGTTTATAAAATTAGGAGGAGATTCATGGTTTATAATGAGGTAGTTAAAATCGGTGATGCATACTTACTTGCATTAGTATCAGAGTTGTACGGGTTGGAAGGTTATGAAATCAAGCCGGTTAGGTCACATATTGGAGGGCGCAATGTCGTTTATACCTGTGAGAAAGAGGGTACCGACGCAACAATACTCAGAATCTCCTTCTTAAATGATAGAAGCCGGGGAGATTTCCAGGGTGAAGTCGAGTATATCAGGTATTTATTCGAACATGGTGGAAGCGTTTCGGATGTAGTCAACTCTCGGAAGGGGAATTTGCTGGAAGAGATAACTCATAATAATCATACTTTTTTTATCTGCATGTTTCAAAAGGCTAAAGGAAAAATGCTTGTGGAAAATAATTATAGGTATCGGGAAGGAATCCCAATTACCGAATACTATTATAATTGCGGTAAAGTCTTGGGGAAACTGCACCAATTATCAAAAGGATACACTCCTGTCCATAGTCGGTATAGTTTTTTTGACAAATACACTGCTGAATATATCGAGAAACTGATACCAGGTTCATTACCACTTCTGAAGGAAAAGATGTTAGACCTCCTTAAAAACCTAAAAGAATTGGACAGGAATCGTGAGTCTTTCGGTATGGTCCATTTTGATTACAACGACGGGAATTATTCAATAGATTTTGATACTGGACAAATTACCGTATATGATTTCGATAATTCATGTTACTGTTGGTATATGTTTGATCTAGCAGGTCTCTGGACGCAAGGAGTTGGCTGGATACAATTTGAACCAGACGCTGGTAAACGGAAAAAGTTCATGGATAATTATTTTGAAACAGTTCTCGAAGGATACAAATCCGAGACAGGAATCGAAAATTCGATGTTGGATAAGTTGCCCTTATTTATCCAAGTAACCCTTATGGAAGGTATTGTAGATGCATTTGAGGTGTTACGGAACAATGGTGAAGAACTGGAGTGTGACGAGGAGTTGTCGTATCTCATAAAATGCTTGGAGGACGATATTCCGTATAAAGGTTTTTTCCATGAAATTTACTCGTGTGAAGAACCATTTGAATATGAGAAACAAAATGTTTAGTCATTTTGTAGCAACCTTTGCTTTGATGATATTGTGAAAATATGTACTTAGACTATAGAATATGTTAGTTAAACATGACGTTATTTGGAAATTACGAAAAAATATGAAACCCTAATTCTTCTGCTTAGCGTAGAAAAATTAGGGTTTTTACATCCATCAAATGGCTTAACGTGGGTTTTATGTCAAAATGCTGGTAGGATCTATTGTTTAACGTTTTTTATCAATTAATCCATAGTGGAATTAGCATAAATATCCAATAATTAATTATCAAATCCTGTTTCTTATACTACAATTGACATGTCATATTCATTAAGAAAATTCCTTGTAGAAATGCTTAATTAAATAGGGGAAAGGAGTCCAAACATGAGAAGTAGAATATAAAAATGAATTCATATTATTAGACAAGTAAGGTCGGAGATAAGGATACTCTAAAAAGGGGGAATGTTGAAATGAAGAAAATCATTTTATCTATATTACTTGCTATTATTTTAGCTGGATGCAATAAAGTTGTTGCTCAACCACAAGGCAAAGTTGTTATAGATAATAACTATTATATGATGATGGCAAAGGATTACCAATGGGACGAAGACGACGTTGAAATTAAAACAATAAGTTCTCTCGATACAAATGAACTAGCAGATCAATTTGAAACTTTAGAAGTTGAAAAAGAAGATACATTAAAATTTGAGATTGAGAAAAACCCTTCTTCCATAACAGTTATTAGACTGAATGAAGATGGTACAAGTGAAATTGTTGAAATGAAAGATAATAAAATTACCATGCCTTCGGAAGAGGGATATTATATTTATGAACTTAAAACAATTTGGAATAAGGGAAGAGAAACTTTTGTTTTTGATGTAAATGTAAACTAAAATAGAGTAACCTATTTCAATTTAGGTCACTCTTATTTTACTCCCAGGTCTTTTTTGAAGAATTATTTTAAGTCTGAAAATTTTCCGCCAGTAAGTAGTTCAAATAATTCCACTGACTACTCCTTGTCTATATTTCCTATATACAGGGAACTCTTGCCGTAGTCAAATGGCTGAAGGATGGGCAAGAAAATTATGTCTACTGGTTGGACAGTTAAAAAATGCTGGTATTATGGTAGCACCATATCGATTTTCCAAAACAAAAACGATACAATTATTCATACTTGTGATGACTTAAAGGAAAAGATTGCAGGATACTTAAACACCCTATCATAAGATTTTCACTAAAAATAATAAGGGGGCTACTAATATGACAATGAGAAATAAGGAGTTGTCACTAGAACAACGTGAGGAACTACTCAGTACTTTGAAAGCACGTTTTGAAAAAAACATGAAACGTCATGAAGGTCTTGAATGGGCTGAAGTTCAAGCTAAGCTCGAAGCCAATGATGAAAAACTGTGGTCACTCAATGAAATGGAGGGAACTGGTGGAGAACCGGATGTTGTTGGCCATGATAAAAAGACGGGCGAATATATTTTTTATGATTGTTCAGCAGAAAGCCCTAAAGGTCGCAGAAGTGTTTGTTACGATCGTGAAGCACTGGAATCAAGGAAAAAACACAAACCAGAAAATAACGCTATTGATATGGCAACTACCATGGGTATTGAACTTTTAACAGAAGAACAATACCGTGAGCTGCAGAAACTTGAAAATTTTGATATGAAAACGTCGAGCTGGGTGCAAACACCTGCGAATATTAGAAAACTCGGCGGGGCCATCTTTTGTGATTATCGCTACGATACTGTCTTTGTGTACCACAATGGTGCAGATTCCTACTATGCTGCAAGGGGCTTCCGTGGCTCGCTAAAGGTCTAAATTCTTAGACAGATAAATTTAAATTTAGAGGAGATCATCTGGGGGAAGACAACTATCAGGTTCAATTACTTGATGAGCCATTAAAATGTGTGCAGCTATAGATTAAACAACAAAGAAACTAGCGATACTTAGAATTAAACCAAACAAAAATAATAAAGTGATTTCATGGATGTCTGTTTAAAGTACTTTTGTTCACTTTAATTACTAGTAATACCAGAGAGAAACGCCTGGATATAACGGTAATGAGTAGGGGGATAAAAAGGATAATAATCTAGCTTCCAAGACTAAAAAAGTCGAATTCCTGTACGTTAAGGAATCGACTTTTTTGTGTATATGTATAGATTCATTCAAGAATTGACAATAAAAAAATTATGTACAACACATTGAAATACATAATGATTTGTGTTAAATTTATATGGATAGACATTATATAATTATAATTTGCGTACTTTCCCTATTCTAATTATATAATACATTCTATCCTTTCGTCAACTCTTATGTTTATTTTTTTAAGGAGTGGTTACAACGAATTCGAATTTTCAGCAGGAGCAACACAACAGATCGGAGGAAGAAACTAACTTGCGTTGGACCAAAGTGGTTTATAACACGAATACCATTTATTGTTATGGTGTGAGATAAGAGATTGGAAAGACTTCATATAGAAGTGAATGTGATGTAAAACATAGAAATGATATAGAAAGTAGGACTGATTCAATTGTCGCAGATAAACTATTCTGTTGAGAAAAAAGCACCTTACGGCATGATTGCCATTTTATTTATCGGGGCCTTTGTTGCTATTTTAAATGAAACATTACTAAACATTGCCCTTCCGTCCATTATGGAAGAATTTGATGTGAATGCAACGGCAGTGCAATGGCTCTCTACGGGCTATATGCTTATCAATGGTATTTTAATACCTGCGAGTGCATTCTTTATTCAGCGCTTTTCAGATAAAAAGTTATTTATTACAGCAATGTCATTGTTTACTTTGGGAACATTCCTAGCGAGTATCTCACCTGCATTTGGTGTGTTATTAGGGGCTCGAATGATTCAAGCTGCAGGATCAGCGATTATGATGCCGTTATTAATGAATGTCATGCTTACCGCTTTTCCAGTTGAAAAAAGAGGGGCAGCAATGGGAATGTTTGGACTTGTTATGATTACAGCTCCAGCGATTGGTCCGACTCTTTCTGGATGGTTGATAGAGCACTACAATTGGAGAATGTTATTTGATATTGTTCTGCCAATTGCCGTTTTAACCTTAATTTTTGCAGCCTTTAAATTAAAAGATGTAACACCACAACGTGCAATTAAGCTCGATGTTTTCTCTCTTGTTTTATCTAGCATAGGATTTGGTGGCTTGCTTTATGGTTTTAGTTCTGCAGGGGAAAAAGGATGGGATAGTCCATTTGTATACGGCACAATTATTATTGGTACACTTGCTTTAATTACCTTTATCCTTCGTCAACTTCGATTGGATGAGCCTTTGCTTGAGTTTCGAATTTTCCAATATCCAATGTTCGCCTTATCATCGGCCATTTCAATTGTTATTTCTGTGGCGATGTTTTCAGCTATGATCTTGATGCCTATTTATGTACAAACAATTCGAGGGATTTCACCTATGGACTCTGGCCTATTAATGCTTCCTGGAGCTATTGTCATGGGGATTATGTCGCCAATTACAGGGAAACTTTTTGATAAGTATGGAGCAAGAATTTTGGCCGTGATTGGATTGACCATTACCATTGTAACAACGTATTACTTTAGCAAAATTAGTATGAATACAGCTTATTCTACACTTGTTCTACTATATACCTTACGTATGTTTGGGATGTCTATGGTCATGATGCCAGTCATGACAAATGGTTTGAATCAGCTACCAGCGTATAGGAATCCACACGGAACAGCTATGAATAATACGCTGCAGCAAGTATCTGGTGCTATTGGTTCCGCGGTGTTGATTACCGTAATGAACCATCAAACGACTGCAAAAGCAGAGGAACTTGCTGCTGACGCAATGGCTAATATGAGTGCAAACGCAGTTCAACCATCTGCACAGGCTGCAGCTGAAATGCAACAACACATCGTGAATGAAGCGATGTTACATGGTATTAATTTTACCTTTTTCATTTCAACATTGATTGCAGTTATCGCTCTTATCCTTGCTTTCTTTATTAAGAGAGTCAAGCCTAATCATGAAAATCAAACGGATGGGGAACATATAGAAACTGTGAATGAGAAATAATTAAGCTAGAAAAACGGGTGATGCTTACCTCAAGCAACACCCATGTTTTATTATTTCGATCCGGAAATAGAAATTACTGATGTTAACAAGCTTTATAACGGTCTGCATTATATCGGATTATTCGATACCGATTTTTAGTGCAGTAAACGTATTAAAAGAGTAGTAAATTCCTTGGTTAAATAGGAGTTTTCTGCTCTTTTCTTGTGTTAAAAATAGACCTGTTTCTGCTTTGGTTTTATCGTTCACATGAAAATGAAAAGGCACTTTACAAGTGCAAATCGAAAAGTACAGATACTATGGGTAGTTGAAGTATTCAAGCCCTCCTTCACGCCAAATAATTTTAGTTTACATAATATATATACGTTGGTCATGACTTTCTTATTATCGAAAGTTTCCTACGACAAAAGGATGGATTCTTTTACAGATATAAATTATTATTTGATAATAGTTGCTTAACATAGATTTAACACACACCTATTTAAACTAATAAAATGAGGTGATTACGATATGAGAATTCTTGTAGTTGAAGATGAGTTGGATTTACAGGAAGCTATCGCTGAGGGACTTAGAATAGTAGGGTATGCAGTTGATGTCTGTAGTAATGGAGAAGTCGCTTATGAATTGGCGTACGTTGAAAATTATGACTTAATAATACTTGACTTAAATCTTCCGAAAATGGATGGATTAAAGGTTTTAGAAAAGATAAGAGAAGAAAAAGAGGAATTAAAAGTTTTAATCCTTAGTGCAAGAAGTAGTGTGAGTGACAAAGTTAAGGGTTTAGATATTGGTGCGAATGATTATTTAACTAAACCATTTGACTTTGCAGAATTAGAAGCAAGAATAAGAAATTTATTAAGGCGGAAATTTGTACAGGAAAACAATCTTTTAGCTTGTGGTGATGTAAAAATAGATTTGTCAAAGCGTATTGCATTTGTAGATGAAAATGAATTAATACTAACAAAAAAGGAATTTGTTTTACTGGAATACTTATTAATGAATCAGGAGAGAGTTGTCAGTCAAGAAGAATTGATTGATCACATTTGGGATAGTAATGCCGATAGCTTTAGTGGAGCTATTCGAGTTCATATAGCAACATTACGAAAAAAACTAAAAGCTCTTTTAGACTATGACCCCATACGTACAAAGATTGGTGAGGGCTATCATATTGTTAAAAATGATGGTGACGCATGATGTTTAAAAAAATACCAATTCGACAACGACTTACTGCAATGATGATAATTTTATTAACAATTTGTTGTATAGGGCTTACATTAATTCTAAATTTTTCTGCTGGTATAATGGCAACAAGAATTGATGCAGCCACTGCTTCTTTACCTGCTCAAGAGATTGGTCAAGATAGCAATTTTATAGGCAATTTTCAGACGCCATCAAATGTCATGATGCCTACACCATCTGAAGATGCTCAAAAAGCAAAAACGGACTTTCATTTTGAAAGTGTTTATTATATGATTTTAATCATTGTCTGTGGTGGCGTATTGACATACTATATATCGGGCAAAGCGTTAAAACCACTTGATTCACTAAATAGTCAAATTAAGAATAGAACTGTACATAATCTATCGGAAACGATGGACATTCCACCAACTAATGATGAAATAGCTGAGCTAACGAGGTCTTTTAATGAAATGACGAATAAGCTAAACAATGCTTTTATGATGCAAAGCCGCTTTTCCGCAAATGCAGCCCACGAACTCAGAACGCCACTTGCGGTTTTAAAAACAAAGGTTGATGTATTTAAAATGAAAAACGCACATTCAACAGACGAATATGAAGCACTCATTAACATTTTTGAAAAGCAAACACAACGATTATCTGAGCTTGTATATACCCTTTTAGATATGACAAATATGAATGATGAATTTGAGAATGAATCCATCTGTTTGAAGGATATTTTAGAAGATATTGTCTCTGAACTTTCTCATATTGCTAATGAAAAAGAAGTTACTTTATATTTGGATTGCGATGATAGTGTTGTTTACGGAAATACAGATTTACTTTATCGAGCGTTTTATAACATTATTGAAAATGGTATTAAATACAATATTGAGGGCGGTAAGGTAACGATTAAAGTTAAATCGGATAAAAAGCAGATAATGATTGAAATTAGAGACACGGGAATTGGTATCCTGGATGAGGAAAAAAAGTATATATTTGAGCCGTTTTACCGAGTGGATAAATCACGCTCTCGTGAATTGGGTGGCTCAGGCTTGGGACTTTCCATTGTGCAAAGTATCATAACCAAGCACAACGGAAACATCGTAGTTACGGATAATGAAAACAGCGGTACTTGTTTCCAAATTACACTTGGTAAATAAAATATTAATATAAAAAGGCTTTAAATCGCAGTTGATACTGTTTATTTAAAGCCTTTTTTTAATAATTCATGGTGAAATATCCCTCTTAACACGGATTTAACATGGATTGTTATATATTGGTGACATCAAATAGAAAGGATGCAGGTAGTAACCAGGTATTTATGACACCTATCCATCTTGTGGTAGAGGCAAAACATTTTAGGAGGAAATTAATATGAAGAAAAAATTAACAATTACGACATTAGTGCTAGCATTTTCTGTTGTTGCAGGATCTGCATATGCTGCGAGCAACAACGACAAGATTGAAAACACACAAGCTAGTGAAACAACTTCGGCTACAAAATCTAGTGAACCCGTCAACTTAGAGGAAATGGCTAAAGAAAAAGGGATCACGGTAGAAGAACTGATTGCTCAGCTTGAAAAAGAAGGAAAACTGACAGAAGCAAGTGAAATAACTTCGGCTACAAAATCTAGTGAACCCGTCAACTTAGAAGAAATGGCTAAAGAAAAAGGGATCACGGTAGACGAGCTGATTGCTCAACTTGAAAAAGAGGGTAAGCTTATGAAAGCTGAAAACGTTACAGATTCCATGTCAGCAGAAAAAAGCAATAAGTAACATATAAACAACTCTGTTATTCGTGAGAAAAGAAATGATTCGATGAATGTTATCGTAGTGGATTTCAGAAGAAAACGTCCGCCGTGCATAGTATCATTAAAAAATACCTTGGGAAAAATCAAATAAGAATATGAAAAAGGCTTTGAATGGCGGTTATTACCGTTTATTCAAAGCCTTTTTCACTGGAGTTAAATCTTAAACCGAAATAGTAGAAAACAGACTTTTGGAGGTGTTTAAATGTTCTTTTTCATCTACCTCATCTACAAGGAGCAGACGTGTATAATCACATTCTTTTGACTGGATGATGAAAAATGCTCAACCAAAGAATTGGAAAGTCGGTTCAATAATTGTATTAACATGAGACTTAATAATTTTTGGGGAATTTCAATTTTACAACTAATCAAATAATTTAGTCCTAAATTACCAATTTATGCATAGGGATAAAATAAAAATATTATTGACAATGATAATTGATGATAATAAAATGATACTCGTGTAAATGATATTGAAATTCTTTATCAATTAGAGGGTGTTACCTAGGAGGGTCTTCATGGGGAAAAGTTTATTACTTAAATTATCTATCCTTCTATTAATATTAGGAATTGGAATACATACTCCTGCAATGGCAGCTGGAAATTCTAGTCAGGATATTAAGAAGGCAGAGGAATCCGTTAATCGAGCAATTGATTTAGCTTCTCAAGGGAACCTTGCTGAAGCAGAAAATGCTTATGATCAATTTAATAAAACTTGGAGGCAGATTGAAGAAGAAATAAAAGCTTATTCTATTACTGCTTATCGTGATATTGAATCGAATATGGGGAAAGTAGTTTATGCTTTTACTATAAATAAGCAAGATCAAGTATTGTTGGCTTTAAAGGATTTAAAGGCTGTAAATGAAAAATATGCAACTGGCGGTTATCATCAAGAGTCTGAGTTGAAGAAGGAAGATCTTTCTTTGGACGATTTTATTCTCATTTTACAAAAGACTAAAAAGGAAATTCTTGAAGAAAACAAATTAGGTGCTATTGAAGGAATTAAAAACGCTAGTGACAGCTGGTTAAGTGTAGAAGGCGTTGTTGTTGCACAATCTGCATCTATATATAGTGATTCCGAAAGAGACCTTGTTGCCATACAAGCCATGCTAAATGCTAATCCACCAAACTTTGAAGAAGCAGAAAAATTAATTGATAACATGGTGACATACTTAACCCCATTAGCTACAAAATCTCAATATACATATTGGGATGCAGCCATGATCCTAATCCGTGAAGGATTGGAAGCATTACTTGTAGTAATTGCGTTAATGTCGTTTGTTAAAAAATCTGCGGACTCAAAAGGAAAAGCTTGGATTTGGACTGGTGTTCTAACAGGTTTGGGAGTAAGTGTAATACTTGCTCTAATCGTTAAGTTTGTTATATCCTCTGGTGCTTTTGGAAATAACAATGCCCTTATTGGCGGATGGACAGGTGTATTTGCGGCAGTCATGCTGCTATATATGAGCTATTGGCTCCATAG